>NZ_JADEXN010000027.1 GCF_015207075.1 Zarconia navalis LEGE 11467 | reverse complement strand
TTTCAATTCACACCCAATGTTTGCAGTTTGAGATTCGGCGATCGACCTTCGACGGTGAGAGAGTTAGTTAGGTTTTTTCTGCTACGAAGCGCGATCGCCGGTTCCCAACTTGTATATGATTGTAGCGATCGCCATGGTGCAAAAAACTAGCACCGACTTCATAGGGTATCTCCTCAATGATGAATCAAACCCTGACATCGACTGCCCAGACTGGGGCTTTTGAAATGACTGCATCCTAAAAAGCAGTGAAATTTGACCGATGATGTCTGTCGGCACGAAGGAGTTTTCAACCGGACGTCGTGCAGAAGTCGGTGGGCGGGCAGAAAGGGTGCGAAAAGGTTTGGGCAAGTCAACTAAAATTCAAAAGGACTATACGATCGTGACGAATACACTTAATTTATCCGACCTCAATGGCAGTAACGGCTTCGTCATCAACGGCATCAATGCCAGTGACTTTTCGGGCTACTCCGTCAACAATGCGGGAGATATCAACGGTGACGGCTTCGACGACATCCTGATTGGGGCCCGTAGTGCCGACCCCAATGGCAAGGATTTTGCCGGAGAAAGTTATGTTGTCTTTGGTCGAAATGGTGGTTTTAATAGCAGTTTGGAGTTGTCGAGTCTCAATGGCCGTAACGGTTTTGTGATTAACGGCATTGATGCCAATGACTTTTCAGGCTTCTCTGTCAGCAGTGCGGGAGATGTCAACGGCGATGGCTTCGACGACATCCTAATTGGGGCGCGTGGTGCCGACCCCAATGGTAGAACTAGTGCTGGAGAAAGTTATGTCGTTTTTGGGGGCAATCGAAGCTTTGATGCGAGTTTTGAGTTATCGAGTCTTGATGGCAGCAACGGCTTTCTTCTAAATGGTATCGATCTCGACGATCGTTCGGGCAACTCCGTCAGTAGTGCGGGAGATGTGAACGGCGACGGTTTCGACGACCTCATTATTGGTGCGCGTTGGGCTGACCCCAATGGCAAGAATTTTGCCGGAGAAAGCTATGTCGCTTTTGGGAGCAATAGCGGCTTTGGTACGAGTTTGGACTTGTCGAGTCTTGATGGCAACAACGGCTTTGTTCTAAACGGCATCGATACCAGTGATGTTTCAGGGGTTTCCGTTAGCGGTGCGGGGGATGTGAACGGCGATGGCTTCGACGACGTTATTATTGGAGCCTCTCTTGCCGACCCCAATGGTAGAACTAGTGCTGGAGAAAGCTATGTCGTTTTTGGGGGCAATAGCGGTTTTGGTGCGAGTTTGGACTTGTCGAGTCTCGATGGCAGCAACGGCTTTGTTTTGCAGGGTGCTTTTCGCAGTGATTTTTCCGGCGACTCCGTCAGCAGTGCGGGAGATATCAACGGCGACGGTTTCGACGACCTCATTATTGGTGCGCGTTTAGCCGATCCGAATAACCGGAGTAGCGATGCTGGAGAAAGCTATGTCGTTTTTGGGGGCAATAGCGGTTTTGGTGCGAGTTTAGACTTGTCGGGTCTCAATGGCAGCAATGGATTCACCATCAATGGTATCGATCGTAGTGACTTTTCAGGCGTCGCCGTCAGCGGTGCGGGAGATGTCAACGGCGACGGCTACGATGACCTGATTATCGGGGCGCGTGGTGCCGACCCCAATGGCAATAGCGGTGCCGGAGAAAGTTATGTCGTTTTTGGTGGTAGTAGTGGTTTTGGTGCGAGCTTGGACTTGTCAAGTCTCAATGGCAGTAATGGATTCACCATCAATGGCATCGATGTCGATGACTTTTCTGGCTACTCCGTCAGCGGTGGGGGAGATGTCAATGATGATGGCTATGACGATCTGATTGTTGGTGCCGCTTTTGCCGATCCCAATGGTGAAAGTGCTGCGGGAGAAAGCTATGTGGTCTTTGGTTTTCAGACTTTTGTGGCGACCTCAAGCGATGACGATCTCTTTTTAAACGGAAATGACAACACCCTCCATGCCTTACCTGGAAACGATACCGTCCGCGCGCGCGGTGGTGACGACGAGGTATTCGGCAATGATGGTAACGACAAGCTCTTCGGTCAGAACGGAGCGGATACGTTGGATGGAGGCGCAGACAACGATACCGTCAATGGCGGTAATGGTAACGACCTGCTAATCGGGGGGGTCGGAAATGACAGGCTCAACGGAGGCTTTGAAAATGACACGCTCATTGGGGTGGATGAAAGTTCCTCCAACCCCGGTCTGGGCGATCGAGATTTCCTCAATGGTCAAAATGGTGCCGATTTATTCGTCCTGGGAAATGCCAGCACTGCCTTCTACGACGACGATGGCATCGCGGTTGCCGATGGAAATGTCAGTCGGGCGCTAATTCGGGATTTAGATGTGGGGGTAGACCGAATTCAACTGCACGGTAGCGCTTCAGATTATGGGTTGAGGGAAAGTGCTAGTGGCAATACCAACATTTTCTTCCAACCCCAAGGTCAGGTGCGGGATCTCATTGGCATCGTTCGCAATACCACCGGGCTGGATTTATCGGATAGTTCGACTTTCGTGTTTGTTTAATTTGATTTTGATTAAGACTTACGCAACGGCGACCGATGTAGAGGCAATTCCCCCTTTCCCCCTTCCCAAACATCAAGATCCGCTTGCTTCAAGACGACTCAGTTGCCCGTTCGGTTCATCGGTGAGAACGTACAATTCGCCATTGGGCCCTTGGCGCACGTCCCGCACTCGCTGCCCGATCGCGATCGACTCCTCCTTTGTCACGTTCCCCGCCTCATCTAGCTCGATGTGCCGGACATCCTGGGACACTAACCCCCCCGCAAATAAATCTCCTTGCCAGTCCTCGAAACGATCGCCACTGTAAAACGCCAAACCCGATGGGGCGATCGAGGGAGTCCAAATCAGCTTTGGGTCTACCATACCCGGCAGCGACTCTTCTGGGGAAATCAACCCGCCGGAATATTCGCGACTGTGGGTTGCCACCGGCCAGCCGTAATTTTCGCCCCCTCGCACCCAATTCACTTCATCCCCCCCGCGCGCGCCATGTTCGGTGACCCAAACCCGATCGCCGATCGGATCGAATGCCAGACCTTGAATGTTGCGATGGCCGTAACTCCACACTCTCGGATCGGCCTGTTCGTCCCCCACAAAGGGATTGTCCGACGGCACGGAACCGTCATCGTTCAAGCGCACCACCTTCCCCAAATGGCTGCTGCGATTTTGAGCTTGCTGGCGAATCAGTTCCCCGTCAAGCTCGATGGGGGGATTGCCACCGTCACCGATCGCCAGGAGTAGGGTTCCATCAGGCAACCACACCAGACGCGATCCGAAATGCTGCCCCCTCGGTTTGGTTTGGGAGACCTCAAAAATCACCTCTACATCGCTGAGGGTATTACCGTCAAACTTGGCGCGGGCAAGGCGGGTGCGGTTGGCATCGATCGTTCCGTGGGAATAGGTGAGGTAAATCCAGCGATTCTCGGCAAAGCGGGGGTGAACGGCCACTTCCATCAACCCCCCCTGACTCTGGGCGAAAACCTCCGGAACTCCGGCGATCGGATCGGGTTCTAAAACGCCATCGCGGGCGATTCGCAGTCGTCCGGGTCTTTCGGTAATCAGCATCGCACCATCGGGCAACCAGGCGATACTCCAGGGATGTTCGAGGTTTTCGAGGACGGTGACTTGCTCGAAACCGCCACCCCCGGTTTGAGCGACATCGGTTCGAGCGACATCGGTTTGAGGAAGATCGGTTTGAGCGGGGGTCGAGCAACCCGTTACGGCAAATAGGGCGATCGCGCTTCCGGCTGCAACGAGGCGAGACAACGGTCGTTGCCGCCCCGGTTTTCGTTTCGGTGCAGAAGACAAATCTTGTTGAAATATCATTCGTTCTCCCGAACTCAGTAGAGTGATGCTGTAAACCTTGCAAGATCTATTTTGAACGAACAAACCGCGATCGGTCGTCGGAGAAGTCCTATTCGGTAACCCAACCCACCCCTAACCCCTCCTGGGAGGGGAATCAGAAAAAATTAGTCCTCGCGCAAAGCGTGGGGTGGAGTACTAGTGCAGCGCGGCAGAAATAATTTACCAGCTCTCAACCGGTAAAAGCTATGTATAGTAGGCATTTTAAATTTTTAATTTTGCGAAAAGTGGGCGGTGTCGGTTTCCGTCCCGTTCAACTTTTCAAGACGCATTTTTAATGACCCGTAGCGGCACTAGGCAGCTTACATCTCCCCCAGCGATTTAACTTCGTCGGGTGTCAGCTCAATTGAGGCGGCTGCAACGTTTTCTTCCAAATGAGCGATCGTTGTCGTTCCTGGAATCGCAATAATATTAGGAGCGCGATGCAGCGTCCAAGTTAGGGCAATTTGATTGGGTTTGACACCATGACGGGTGGCGATTTCTGTTAAAACTCCCTCTGTACTCCCCTGTGGATTGGCTAGAGGTGCGCCTCGTTTGAGGGGATGCGCGCCCAATGGTGCGTAGGGAATAAAGGCAATATCCTGTTGGGTGCAGTAGTCGAGAATTGCTTCGTGGCTGCGGTCTGCAATGTTCAGGCGGTTTTGAACCGATGCGATCGCGACAATTTTTCGGGCTTCCTCCAGTTGCGCCAGGGTCACGTTGGACAAACCGATATGGCGAATTTTGCCTTCGCGCTGAAGTTCGGCTAGTGCGCCCACCGATTCGGCAAACGGCACCTTGGAGTCGGGGCGATGCAGTTGATAGAGGTCGATGCGATCGAGTTTCAGCCGTTGCAAACTCCCTTCGCAGCCGCGCCGCAGATTTTCGGGACTGCCATCGGCGCGAATATTATCTGGTGCGGGTTTGTTAATCCCACCTTTAGTGGCGATCGTTAGATTACTCGGATAAGGATGCAGTGCTGCGGCAATAATCTCTTCGTTGTCTCCCGGCCCGTAAGCTTCGGCAGTATCGATGAAGGTGACACCAAGTTCGACGGCGCGCTGGAGCAGTTTTTTGCCCCCTTCCCAGTCGGCATAGGGCCCGAAGTTACCCGGTTGTCCGGTCAGTCGCATCGCGCCGTAGCTGAGGCGATCGACTTCTAAATCTCCTCCCAGTTTAAAAGTTTTGGGGGCGATCGCCTCCTCGGTCGAAATGTTATCGGTCATAATTTTTTTCCTTTGTCAAATTTTCCTTGGCAAAATGGATGGAGTCGTTCGTTACAGCTTTTTAAAATCGATCGGTGACGGAAAGTTTTAATCGAGATTCCGGCAATCGCAAAATTTATAAGCCGAACGCTGAATGTTTATATTCTCTGAGTGCCTAAAGCCGATCGCCGATCGCTGACGGCTAAATACTGACCCTTAGAAAGCAATCTCTTTCCGATCGCGCCAGAACTTACCCGTGTGGCTGCGGGGGGCTTCCGTTGCCAGCCAGATGGCCGTATCAGCGCCTTCTTCAGGAGATCGGGCGGCGGATTCTCCTCCCATATCGGTTCTCACCCAACCCGGACACATAGAATTCACCACAATGCCTTGAGATTGCAACGATCGCGCTAGCATAATCGTTGCACCGTTCAATGCCAGTTTCGAGAGGCAATAGCTTGTTGCCGTGGCGGTTAAGCCATCAAATGCCCCCATGCCACTAGACATATTAATTACCCGAGCATCCTCAGATTTCTCTAACAGGGGTAAAAATGCTTGCACCATCTGAATCGTACCAAAGGTATTGGTAGTCATCGCCGACTCAAGAACTTCACGGGAAATTTCGAGTATATTGGTGTTTTTGTCTGGGTAAATTCCGGCGTTGTTAATCAGAACGTCTAATCGATCGATACGGCTGGTTAAAGTTTGAAGAGCTTGTTCGATCGAGCGATCGTCACTGATATCTAACTCAATCGGAATAACATCTCCTTCTAGGCTTTCAGTGGCTTGCTTGGCATCATCGAGCGATCGAGAGGTAATAATAGTTTCGTAGCATTGTGCCAATAACCCTCGGGCGATCGCTAAACCAATACCTCGATTTCCTCCCGTAACTAATGCCCGTTTCTTTTGTGTCATTTTCCTTCAATCGATTAATTTTATTTGCAAAGAATACTTTTTTGAGAATTAATTCAATTCCTAAAAAATGAAAGACAAATGCGTAGCAATAGAAATATATCTGTTAGCTAAAATATACAATTGAGCTTTCACAAAAACAATATAGAAATTTACATTTTTTAGCTGAATGCTGACGGCTGAATTCTAAATTCTATACCAAACTAAATCGGTTTTAACGAGCTGACGATCGATTTGACTTGCCGATTCGTTCTTGGCAATACTGACCCTTCCTACACATCAGATCCATCTCCCGCAGTCAAATGCTCGTGAACCAGCCGCCACTGACCGTCAATTCGTTTCCAAGTATGAGTGCCGTACTGACGGAGTGTATATTCGACCCCGTCTCCATCTTGTCCGCCGCCAACAAAAGAAAACGTGGTAACGGCTAAATCGCCATTAACTGAAATCTCCAAGTTGTCTTCGATCGCAATTTCCCAAAAGGCAAACTGCTGCATCATTGGCACCCAGGTGTCTAGATATTCTTCCAAACTGTGGAGGACGACAACCGAACCCTCGACATTATCAAATACCAATATTTCGTTTTCCCCGGTGGCAAAGATTTCCTCAAAACCTTCTCCAGTAAAAGGTCGATCTTTCGGACTCCAGAGATCGACCCACTTTTGGGTCAGTTGTTCGATTTGCTGGCGATCGAGATCGGTTTGCGACTGGGCAACATACTGTTCTTTCACAGGTCGATCGAAACTGAATAAAGTTTGCTCTCCCGCTGAGGCGGTCAACGTTACGAAACCTGTCAGGGCCGTGGCAATGGCGGAAACGAACAAGCGTTTCATCGTCAGTCTTCTTCTGGTGTGGGCAATGGGTGAGGATTGGGCGTGCATTATGGATAGCCTGATTGTAGAGAATGTCGATCGCAATTTCAGTAAAACCGTCCCGAATCGATCGTTTGGATTACTTTCTTAATTTCGCTTCGTTGCGTATCTTTTTAAATTATAGTACGCATCGTATTAAAATAAAAGATAGTTGTCAAGCTCATCCTCACAAAATGTCTCAAACGCCTCCAACCCCTCGAAGCAAACGCAGCGGACGACCTCGATCGGAAAAATCGAAGGCGGCGATTATCGAAGCGGCTTGGAAGTTGCTCGAAACCACAACTCTTAGAGATTTATCTATTGAGGCGATTTCTCGCAAGGCAAGCGTGGGCAAAACCACGATTTACCGTTGGTGGCCCAACAAAGTCGCCATTGTGATGGATGCTTTTTTCGAGAGGTTGTCCCCCGAACTCCAATTTCCAGAAGAGTCGTCCGCGGCCGAAGCGCTTTCCGGGCAAATGGCATTACTCATCGAAGCCTTTTGTGGGGAGTACGGGCGGATCGTGGCGCAAATTATTGCCGAGGGACAAGCTTGCCCGACAACGCTACAACTATACCAAGAGCGCTTTCTCGACGAACGTCGCCAGGCTGCCAAAGCGATCGTCGAACGAGGCATCGAACGGGGCGAATTCGATCCATCACTCGATCCGGAATTAGCCCTCGATATTCTCTACGGTCCAATTTACTATCGGCTTTTAGTCAAACATCTACCCCTCGACGATCGATTTGCCCAGGAGCTTTCGGGTTGGGCGCTTAAAGCAATCTCGATCGCCTCAGAAACCAACAGATCGTCGTAGCTACCCATAGATATAGCCACCGCCGTGTTAGTTAAGACACTGGTATTGTGAGCTGGGGGAACTGGGGGAGAGAGGTACTGGTGTGAGATTAAACTGTCCTAACCCTAGTGGCGACTGCTATACATCAAAAATCATGACTCTGGAAAAACAGACGGTTTCGATAGAGCATTCATCCGCAGACGTTGGCGACGTTCTCGAATTTTTGGCATCAGCCTCATCCGACGTTTGAAACTATCCCATTCTTGAGAACTCAGCTCAATTTGCTGCCAAGTCGGTCGAGATAGCAATCCCTCAGACCAAATATTCAATCTGGGATAATCGGTCAAAGAAATTCCCAAGTCTAGCATTCTACAAACCAGCGTTCCGGCCACAATTTCGGCAAGTGTCAGTTGTTTTCCTGCCAAGTAGGGAGAGTCGCTTTCGCTTAATGGTACTTTAGCGAGAAATAGAGGTAAAAAGGGTGATAGTGTAGAGGGGATAAGCTTTTTAGGTTAGCCCATTTTCGAGGGAAAGCGGATGAAGGAAACAGTATCCACAGCCATGCCCCCATGCTTCGAAAGATGGTGCAAACGCTTTGATGATGTGTTCAAGACCAAAGCGCAAAGAAAAGAGTTTAGACACTATATTGGAGGATTATTGGGAGAAAGTGCTCGAAAAAACCTATCTCAACTCGCGGATAACGCAGTAGATGTGTCATACCACAGCTTAAGGCATTTTGCGGTGCGAGCCAATTGGAATTCTCAAGAGATAAACGAGCGGCGATTGCAGGTGATGAATAGCACTCGTCAGACGAAAATCCCGAGAGGGTTTTCACTGATAGTGGACGATAGTGGACATCGAAAAAGTGGCAATTTCACCTCTGGAGTTGGGAGGCAGTACATCGGGGAAATCGGCAAAACTGACAATGGAATTGTAGTGGTAACAACTCATCTATATGATGGGCGAAAAAGCCTACCATAATCAACCAACCTTCTCAGAAGCCACAGACATTGACTATTTTTTGACGAATGAGGAAGGGGATATCGTCACTCCTCAATGGGTAGTCGAGACTTATTCTCAACGGAACTGGGTGGAAGTTTTTTATCGAGAAGCCAAAGGCTGGTTGGGACTCAAAGAATATCAAGTGCGGCATAAACGTAGCTTAATGAGGCATTTTATTTTGGTGATGTGTGCCTATACTTTTATTCTTTGGCATCAACTAACTGGAGGGTTGCGAAGGCGATGGGCATCGAAACCTTTAGAGACATTTGCTGATGCTCTAGAAGCTTTTCGTAGTGCTATATCTTGCCGTTTTGCACGATGGCTTCAGGATAATTGGAACGTATTCGCCAGATACAAAAAGAGTTTGGGCTTGATTTGGGCTTGATTTTAGCTAAAGTACCACGAATCCAGAACGTTTTCAGGTCTGGTTTTAGGATGAAAGTGGATTTAGTTTAAGAGTAATACGAAGAAAAAACTGGGGAAAGAAAGGTCGTCGAAAAAAAGTGACAGGACAGCGAAGGAAAGGAAAAGTTAATCTGATGGGAGGATTACGATATCATGATAAAAAGAGGATAACTTTTGTAATTAAGCAAGGAAATGCATCTGCATTTTACGAACAGCTAAAACGCTTAAATGATTTCCTCTTGTTAGAATGGATAGAACAAGGAAATACTATTGACAGCTTTAATGAGCATTCGGCAAAGATTGTCATCATCCTCGACAATGCTAGCTTCCATAAAAGAAAAGATATTTTGAATAAAATAGAAGCAGAAATGCCGAATATGATTCTCGAATTTCTTCCAGCATATAGTCCAGATTATAACTTAATTGAATTAGTTTGGCATTCGGCTAAGGAATATATCGCTCATCGATTATTTGAGTCGGTCGAACAGCTAGAATCTCTTTTGCGTAAATTGCTGAATGAAGGCGAATTCGTTATTAATTGGAAGCGAAAAATAAAAAATAAAGGTAATGCTATTTATTTGATTTAGCTGCGTAGCAGCTTATCCCGCGCCTGACGTTAAGAGAGGGCAAAGCATTTGGATCGGTCAGGTTTTGCTTAACCCATCATTTATCGTCCCAATACTTGTGCCCCTAAAGTTCTCTGTCCCACCGCCCCCTGGTCGCGACTAACGGTTGTGGGTAGAATTGGGCTGGCTGCCAAATTTCAACAATTCCTTACAATCGCGTAACTTCATGAACGATTCGCCCGCGTCGGCTAGTGCCCCATTGCCTTCCGTACCCGAGAAAATGAGTTTTCTCGAAAAACTGTCATTCGGGGCGGGAGATTTGGGCCCGGCGATTACCGCCAACGTCCTCGTCTTCTTTCTGGCCTTTTTCTTTACGGATGTGGCAGGGTTGCCAGCGGCGTTGGCTGCCTGGATACTGGCGATCGGGAAAGTGTGGGATGCGGTGAACGATCCCATCGTCGGCTTTTTGAGCGATCGCACCCAATCTCGCTGGGGACGGCGACATCCCTGGATGATTTTCGGGGCGATCCCGTTTGGATTGTTCTTTTTCTTGCAGTGGATTGTCCCCGACTTTAGCAACTGGGGTAAATTCTGGTTCTATGTGGGGATCTCCATTCTCTTTAACATGGCCTACACGATCGTCAATTTGCCCTATACTGCCCTCACCCCAGAACTCACCCAAGATTATAACGAACGCACCAGCCTCAATAGTTTTCGGTTTGCCTTCTCCATTGGCGGCAGTCTGCTGTCATTAGTTTTGGCGTTGTTCATTTTCGAGGCCGTTGAAGATTTAGCACTGCGCTACATCATCCTCGCGGGAGTCTGTACCGTTCTTTCCGTCCTTCCTCTTTACCTATGCGTTTGGGGAACCCGCAAGCGCGTCGCGGCGATGGATGCTCGTCGCGCCCAAACCACGCAACCCACGGAGGCGATTCCTTTCTTCGAGCAAGTCAAAATCGCCTTTAGCAACGTTCCCTTTCTCTACGTGATGGGAATTTACCTCTGTTCCTGGCTGGCGGTGCAGGTGACGGCAACGATTATCCAATACTACGTCGTCAGTTGGATGGCATTACCGGGGGCTGCTTTTACTCAAATTGCCTTCGCAGTCCAGGCCACGGCATTATTAATGCTGTTTGTCTGGACGCCTATTAGCAGGCGAGTGGGTAAAAGAGCGGTGTATTTTATGGGCATGGGCATTTGGATTATCGCCCAAGCGGGATTGTTTTTCCTCCAGCCGGGTCAAGTGCCGCTGCTGTACGTTCTGGCGGTGATGGCTGGAATTGGAGTTTCGACGGCCTACCTAATTCCCTGGTCGATGCTGCCGGATGTTATCGATCTCGACGAACTGAAAACCGGTCAGCGGCGCGAGGGAGTCTTCTATGCGTTTATGGTGTTGCTGCAAAAAGTTGGTTTGGCGATCGGATTGTTTTTGGTGCTCAAAGCCCTCGGTTGGGCGGGATACATCGAAAGTACCGCCGGACAACCCGCTCCCGTTCAGCCGGAATCGGCGTTGTTTGCGATTCGGATCGCGATCGGGCCTCTACCCACCATCGTCCTGATTGCAGGGATCGTACTGGCGTATTTCTATCCGATTACCCAAGAAGTTCATACCCAGATTCTCCTCAAGCTGCAAGAGAAGCGGAATAGAGATAGAGAACGGACAGAGGAATAATGCAAAATGCGATCGGTTTCTAAGCCAGACCCCAAACTCCACCCGATGCGAAAACTCGCTTATCCCGAACCGATGTTATCTGGTGTGTTGAACTCTAGAACGTTTTATGAGCGATTGACATAGACGATATTTTGCATTCTCTTGAAGATAAGATTTTGAGTGTTTATCCAATACTTTAGATTTTGCATATCGCGATTCCCAATAAAACAAACTGGGGTTAATTGCATTAGATTCGTTTTTTCTGATTTGATATTTATACCGTTCCATTCCAAGAATTACTTTGGAATGATAATTAAGTAGTTTTGCGATCGCTGTTGTTCCCGATCTTGGACATCCACAGACAAAAAGAAATTTTCCACTCTTTCCACTCATTATTGTTAAACCTCTAGTCAATATATTGTGTTGGCTGTCTGTTTTTATATAGCAGTCGCTATCCTGGTTCGGACACCAAAACGACTGAGCGTGAGTTTTCCCTCTTCCCCCCTCTGCCCCATTTCACGCAGTCAAGACAAGAAGTCACTAAACTTGCAAAAGCATCCAAATTCCAGATAATTGATTACCATCAATTGGAATATCTTCTCGAATATCGGTTGTCGCTAATTCAATCAAATTCGAACGAGAACTTAGTAGACAATCATCAGATAATTCTTCTTGAATTTTGCGTAACTTAAAACCAGCATTTTGCCAATAGCATCCTCGAATCGTTAGAACTCGTATAGAATTATTTTGTGCGAGCTTTATTAGGTCATTTGTATTGTAGCCACAGCGATAATGTTCGTGTTTTCTCCAAACATAATTTCGTAATTTTCGATCTGCATTCATCTCATCAGTTGCAAAAGGAACAAGACAAAAAAGATATTGTTCGGCTGTCTTGCACATATTCTTGAAAGCTAGCACATCATTTTCAATATGTTCTATAACTTCGATCGAAGCTACAAAATCATATGTTTTATCTGATGGACTTAGAGCATTATACATTCCAAACTCAACATTCAAAAGCGACCAGTTTTTTACCATATTTTGTGCCATCTTGTATCGAGTTGCATCAAAATCAGTTAAATAAAAATGGACTTGACTGTATTCTATCGCCAAAGCAAGTTCGGCTAATCCCAAGCCACAACCCACACTCAAAAATGATTTTATGGAGTTTCTTTCTGCCAGAGCTTTTTTAAGTCCTTCACGCAGATGAATATAGCGTAAATAAGACCATCGCTTTCTGAGCAGTAATTGATTGACGATTCGATCTAAGTATTTTTGTTTGAGGTTTATATCTAACATCATATCGAAAACTCTATTTTCAAAAGACAAAAGAGAAAGTATTCTCAAATTTTAGACAGCTAAAAAAATATTTCAGCTAGGTCAAATTTTTCGGCATTTCAATGTGTACCTAAATTAAAATCGGGAATAAAAATCCTTTCTTACAAATTAAAAACTTATTTGATAGACTGCGAGCATAATCAACCTTGGCACGATCGCTGAGCCATATCACACAGAAAAATTCTTGATAAATCGAGCGATTGAATTTCAAAAATTGTTTTCGATCGTGCTGTTCTGAATTCCAGTGATGCTGATTTTTTAAAGAAGATATAGGATGAATGACAGTGTGATTAGAATTTTCTACTAAGTTTCTGCCATAAATCTCATAGTTCTCTATCTTTAAGAATTCGAGACATTGAAGCATATGTTCGATCGAAAAATGAAGAGGATGTCCCGACCAGTCAGACCAGTAAAACTTTAATCCCAATGACTTTAAATAATCATCAGCGTCAAAATAAGGTCCTCGAATAAAAACAAAATCCTGAGAGATTCTCACTGCATTTTGAATTGCCTTTTCTGCTTTATCTAAAGTTGGCAAATGTTCTAATACGTGACTCAAGATTGTAAACTTGACACATTTATCTGGAAGAGAAAGATTACAAAAATTTGACTGTATCGCTTCATAACCTTTGGACTGGGTTGCTTTCACCTTTTTCGCGTCGATATCAACACCAAAACCATGACGACCTTTCAGGACATTCATCCCAAATCGTATGGAACTACCATTCGAACAGCCAAAATCGCAAAAATCAAAGCGGCGAAGATTAAAAGTTTCTAATTGTGATTTCATGGATTTTCTTGAAATAAATTCAATCAAGTTTTGATGCTGACGAAGTACTATTGTTTGGCGTAACAATCGTTTAGCATATTAAAAATGCTAATACTAGCTCGTTTTTTTGAATATCTTGATGCTGTTTCAATCGCTTTTAACTTCATGGTTGATAAATCTCGATCGGAACAATTAATTAATTCAGTAATTCCCTGAATGCAGCTTTCATCTGATGCTGTTTCAACAATTCGAGAGTTAACGCGATCGATTGCAAATTCACTTGCACCACCTCGTTTCGGTACGACAGGTACGCAACCACAAGCCATTGCTTCTAAAGCCGTTCGTCCAAATGCTTGGTAATCTGATAAATCTAGAAAAATATCAGCATTTCTGAGTACATTTGCAACTTCAGGACGGGTTAAATGTCCCAAAACCGTTGTATTATTCGGAATAGAAGTCATTCGATCTGGATCGGCACCAAAAATTGTAAATTTTACTCGATCGGAAAACTTTTGGTTCAGCTTTCTTGCAACTCGTAAAGTCCGTAGAGGAGCGCGTCGCGGAGTAGAAAAGCGAATCATCATCGCGATTTCGATTCGATCGTGCTTCCAACTCAAATTCGGATAATAAACTTGATGATCGATACTCGGCTCAACTTTGTGTACGGTAACATGATGATTGTAACTAACAACATTCGCTAACCAAGCTGTTTTTGCAAAGAGAACCATACCTGGAATTTGTGTATAAGAGAGTCTAGCACCTTCCCACTCTGAAGAACTTTTAGACTCAAATAAAGGTTCGTAGTCTTGCACGTAATAAGCGGGCAAAATATTCTCATTCTCTAGAACAAGTTGCTCTAGTACGCTTACGGAAGTCCAAGTCGTAGCGCATACAATTGAAAATTGATGAGAGATTTGTTTGAGATCGGTTAACGTCGTGTAAGGAATAACAATATCGCTGGCTTCTTCGATATCAGAATAATTCTTCAAAAAGTTAGAATAATTAGGACGATCGACTGAAATTTTTGCTTTTAATCCATAACAGTACATTTCTAAACATTCTTGCATAACGGAATGAGCGCCACCACTGCCACCAGCTACAGGCAAAATAAATAAAATGGTTGGTAATCCATTGAGTTTGCGAGGGGCGATCGCCTTGAGTTTTGGCTGAACTCGCTGCAAATTATCACTTTTTTGGTAAGCAATTCTTAATTTTCTATAAGCTTTATATAAGCTGGGATTTAATTCGATTACTTTTTGATAGTAACTTGCGGCTCGAGCCCATTCTTCTTTTTGAAAAAAGGCTTCGCCGATTCCATATAAAAACTTAAATGATTTTGGATTGAGTTCAATTGATTTTTGATAATAAATAATTGATTCGTCGAGCGACTCTTTTCGTCTTAAAACTTCTGCGACTCGATAATAAGATGTGGCAGAACTCGGAGAAATTTTAATAGCTTTCTTATAATGTTCTACGGCTTCGCTCAGCTTATTTTTCTTAACTAAAACATTTCCTATTCCATGATAAGGCTTCCCAGAGTTAGAGTTTAGCTTTATAGCACAATGATAGGCTGAAATCGCTTCATCTAAATCCCCATTATCGTGTAACCTATCTCCTGATTTTAGTGCAGACTCAAAATCCGAATAAAACATTTAAAAATATCCTAGTTGCAATTGATTAATTTGTGCTTTTTGTTTATTTTTTATAGTCCTATCTCGTAACCTCTTTCAAAATATTTCTAAGATTTTCTAAATCTCGATTTTCTTTGATTTGTGCTGTTAAATTCTTAAAATCGACATGAGGATGTTTCTTTTTCAAGGCTGAAGAGCCTTGCTTCGCAAGTTCTTTTCGACGCTGATGACCGAAACTTTTAGATTTGGCATGATAAATATATGTGTGATCGGCGATCGCAAGTTTAAAACCCGCTTTGACGATTCGTAATGATAGATCGTTTTCTTCTCCATAACCATGAGGAAAACTTTCTTCATCTAATAGTCCTACTGAATCGAGAGCTGTTCTTGTAATCATGTAGCAAAATCCATTTACAAAACTTACTAAAGGAAAACTTTTTTTTGAATGTTTTTCTACAATATTGCTATACTGCTCGATTGAATATTGGCTCGGAATTGTATTGATTGCCCAATCTCCATTAGAATCAAATAATTCAGGAATAGATTGCCAAGAAGCACAGTTTGAAAGCGGACCGACGACACCAATTTTAGGGTCTGAGTTCGCGCATTCAATTAACTTTTTAATCCAGTTTTTTGTCACAATCGTATCACTGTTAAGTAATAAAATATAGTCAGAACGACTTGCTTGAAGACCTTGATTTGCCGCTTTAGTATATCCTTTCGCAATTGGATTTCTGATTAAAGTAATATTTCGATCGCAATTAATCCATTGAGCTAAAAAGGTTGAAGTTTCTGACTGAGAGCCATCATTAATTATTATCAGATGATAGTTAAATGAAGTATTTTTTATAATAGAATCTAGACATTTTTTAACATCTTCTAAAGCATTGTGAATGCATACAATAATATCAACAAATGCTGTCGAACTTGGTATTCTCTGTTGATATTGAAATGGTAAAGTATGAGTTTCTAAAAGATCGATTTTATTTTTCGTGTAAAAATCGATCGAATCGGCTTGAGAAGCAATTGCAGAATCTTCAAACTCTAAAATATCGGGTTCTAATTTCAAAATAGTCTCGATCTGTTTTCGATCCAACTGAGAATTTTCAGGATTGAGGCGAAACGCTTGACGGTAAATTTTTCGAGTTTTTTGCATGCAAAGATTACCGATACTCGCACAAGATTCGCTTAATTTTTGTTTAATCGCAGGCGTATCAAACTCAAACCCCATCAAGCGACTGTAACCCGCCCATACCTCTTCAAAACAATCAGGATCTTGCTTAAGTGCAAGATTATAAAAAACGATCGCCTGATTAACATCCTTTTTTTCTTCTAAAGCTTTTGCTAGCCCTAAATATAGACGAATATTGTAAGGTTCTAGATCTAATGCATTATTGTAAAGCTCGACTTGACTTGGATTTTTAGAAATCTGTTCGGCATAGAAGTGAATTAATTCTTGAAAATCTTCCGTATTTTTTTTCTGTGACGCTTTCGCTATTTTTAAGTGAATATTGGGAAAGTCAGTCTGAAGTTCAGCCGCCGCACGGTACGCAAGAATTGCTTCGTCCCACTTTTCTTGTTTCATCGATACTTCGGCTAAATTGTAATGCGACCAAGCAAAATTTGGATTGAGTTCGATCGCTTTTTTATAAGTACCACTTGCCTCTTCCCAACGCTCTAAATCGCGCAGCGCATCCCCTAAATTATTGTGCGACCAAGAAAACTCTGACTCCAATTCGATCGCCTGACGATAAGCCGAAATTGCGGTTTCGATCTGTCCCTGTTTTTGGAGTAAATCTCCTAAATTATGATGAGCGCGTGCTAGATTTGGTTGTTGTTCGATCGACTTTTGATAGCATTCGATCGCCTCAACTTCTTTCCCTTGTCGAACTAAGGCTTCTGCCAAACTCAAATAGACTTCACTGCGAGCTTCAAGTTGTAAGGCTTGACGATAAGACGCGATCGCTTTTTCCCATTGTTCCTGTTTAGCTAAGACCTGACCCAGTTGATAGTGGGACTGAGAAACTATCGGTTGTAAAATAATTTTAGATTCTTGGGAATTTAAACGAGCGACCTTGCCATTATTATTGATATCGACCATGACTTCTTCTAACCTCTAGTCCCTTGAGATTGACAACGCTTTGAATTATTGACTATTACTCAGTACAAGAATAAGTGAGAAAATCGGGAAAATTTTAGGATGAGTTTTGTAAAATTAGACCCGATTTTTAACCCTTACTTAAGCCTTCGAGCGAGTTCCAGAATTTAGACGATCTTCAGCAACTTGCGTCGCTTTGCAGTAAGCATCTGCCGCCTCCTTCAACTTTCCTTGGGCTTGTAAAATATCACCAATTTTATGGTGAATTTCCCAGATAGAAGGCTCAAAATTGAGAGCAGTCCGATAGCATTTTATTCCTTGCTCTAAGTTCCCTTTAACCACCCAAATATCACCTAAGCGATCGTGACCTCGGGAAAACTTAGGAGCGATGCGAACGATTCGCTGGTAAATCGTTCCTGCCTGTTGCCATTGCTGTCGATCGAAATACCAATTGCCGACATTTAGATAGGATTTCGCCAATTTCGGTTGGAGGACGATCGCTTTTTGATAGTGCCGATCGGCTTCTTCTAAATTGCCCAATCCAATTAAAGCCTCTCCCGAAATTTCATAGGCACTCCAAGCTTTAGGCTTCATTTGAATCACCTGTTTGCACAGTCCGATCGCCGCCTTGAAATTGCCTTCCTGGCATTGAGTTTGAGCCTGTTGAAGCATTTGGTCGCTCGATAGACTCGAAGATATTCGAACTGGGTTGGCTTCGATTTTGGGTTCGATCGGAACGATCGTTTTTTGCCCCTGTTGAATCCCAGGATTGAGGAGATCGAGTTTCTCTCGATTCTCCAGTGGCATGGGAGCATCTTTGATTTTTGGATTCATCCAATCCGGGTAAATTGAGTTGCCCTCTTCGGGATCGGATTTAGTACGAGTTGCCCCGGACCCTTCGCCCGGACTGAGCCGGTTTGACCCCCTCAGAAGACGGATGACGAGCCGGCATTAACGAACTCATATCCGGAAGATCGTTCCCTTGCACGCGATTGCTTGCGGGTAGCACCGGAGCTTTCGCATTTGGAGGCAACGTGCCATTTTTTGAATCGTTCTGGCGATGCAGTGACTCTTCAAATGCCGCTTCTAAATGCTGATAAATAGTTTTTGCCACTGCCGGATGGGTTTTCATCGCTTCTTGATAGCAATGAATCGCCCGATCGAGTTCCTGGTGCCGCAGTAAGATATCTCCCATGCCAACCTGCCCTCGAGCCACGGTTTGCGGGGTAGAGGTGGTAGATGTCAGCCTTGGCGAAGATGCGAGCGGCGATGAAGCTTCTGGGAGGGCATGAAGCGACCTGTTACCACC
>NZ_JADEXN010000026.1 GCF_015207075.1 Zarconia navalis LEGE 11467 | reverse complement strand
GCGTATTATCGTTTTAAATCAACGTTACGGGAGGCGTTAGCGTTAGCGAAGCCATGCGCGATAGCGCTATAGCCACCCATCAAACAACCCCAGCAAACTTCAGCAAGTCAACCATCCCAAACTCCCCATCCCGCTGACCTAAAGTCGGCTTCCACATCGGGGCTTGGCGCAGGAATGACATCCGATCGCCCTCCAACATCCCGATGAAGACCTCCGCAACGATGCGACCACCCACCGGGCCGAGGGTGCGACCGTTGGCGCGCTTGTCCGCTTCCCGCAGAATGTAGAACCACAGCGGCGTGCGATGTTCCATCCCCAAGCCCAAATCCGCTAAATCCGAGAGTTCGTCGGAACCCAAGGGGTCGAGGAACATCGCCAATGCCACCGCCTGTCCCGAAGGCAAACTGAAGGTGAGGTGGCGCAACAGGTTCCGCTGGGCGAGGGAACTGGGGTTGCTTGGCATATTGGGGGGAATAAACGGCAGCCGGAATAGCGGACTCGCGAGGGTGGTATCGATGCGCTTGCTGTACTGGGGCGTACTGCCGTCGATGTGGAAGAAGTTGCGCCAATCTAATGCGCGGTCGGTATCGATGCGCTTATTCCCAGATAAGTCGTTGCTACCGGGGGCCCCGAAAATGGGAACCTCGGCACCATTATTGAAGGTGTCGTTGATTTTCAAGGCGGGTCGCACTTGGCTGTGGCCGAAGCGGTAGGCGGCAACGGAGAATTCTACGGGAATGAAGGGCTGGATTTCCCAGTGGTAGAACCGGCGACCCCGGAAGAGGATATCTTCGACCACTTCGGGCCCGACGAGGTTGGGCAAAAATTCGTGCAACACCATCCACTGATAGTGCCAGCGCACTTGTTGCTGGGCTTCTTCTAAATCTGCTCCTTCTGCATCGATGACGGCGTTGTGGAATTGAATGAAGGCAGCGTGAAGCTGGGAAACAATTAGGTTTTCGTCGTTGCGCGGATCGCCAATCAGCGCCACGTCTTGAGAGTTGCGGGGCAAGTCGTTGGGAAAGCCGGGATCGGTGAGCAGTTTGCCAGTCATCGGTCGCCCTTTTTCGTAGAGAAAGGGACTCGCTTCGGCACCGGAACCGTAGAGGCTATCGAGTTCGAAGACGGGGGTGCGGAAATTTTCGATCGATTCGGGATCGACGCGACGTTCGAGGCTGGACGTAGGATCGAAGGTGAGATCGTGGTCGATGAATTGCCCCAGAAAAGTTGCCCCGGATGGCAAGTTGAAGTTATTGAGGTTGGCATCATCTGCTTTATCCATAATGCCCCCAGATGCCCCCACTTCCATTAGGGCTTCTCGTACTCGTTGGGTATCGGGTAAAAAGGGCGGCAGAGTAGGAAAGAGTCGGCCGAACTTGCCAGTATTAAAAAACTTAGAACGAGGGGGAACGATATCCCGTAAAGACATTTGACCGTGTCGCATTATTTTCTCCTGATGCGGATTTAATTGAATATTTTGGATCGCAAGAATGTTCGATCGATCGGTAGAATTTATATCCGAAAGCTTCGTGACATCACCGTGTGAATATTGCTTTAAAAGCTAGATTTAAAATCAAAAATGGGTCGAAATATTTTTATCGACTCACAGATGAAATTAGACTCTTTGTATTGGTCTCGAACGGCAAATATTGATGGTTTATCCGAGTTGCCTTGATGTCATCTATTTATCGATGATGCTTGTCCTCAATCCGGACTTTCCCCTGACTCGATCGATAATTTATCTTCTTCATTTCTAGTGTGTCGTCTAAGAAGCGATCTGACAGTATCCTCTGGGGGTACTTCATCGATATTCCAATGCCAAAAAACGATCGCCCATTCGGAAGTTTTCGTAAGTCAGCATCATTTCTCGATCGCCAGAAATGTTGAGTACAGTTTGTAACGAAATGTGTAGATACGCTTCAAACTCAAAGACTTCCTCAGACCCTGGTGGGGGTAAGAATGAATAGACGTTTCAATCCCCCAGGATTCATCGCTCTGCTGTCAGAGAATCGCCGAAATTCCCCTCAATCGGCGACAGTTATTAAAAAAAGCAAAATACACCCAGCTCGATACTCGATTGGAGACAATATGCCGATGATTGGTGCGATCGAGCATCGTAGATGTTTTTTCTGGCACTTAAACTTTTAGAGAATATTTTAATACTTTCAACAATTTAGGTTAAAATCTAAAATCATAATAAAACTCTACTGAGTCGATCGTTGACGCACAGAAAAAGCGATCGTTATCCGATCGAAGGTCTATGGAAAGTGACTGCCCTCAAACCAAACTGGGCGGCGCGGCGATCGATGCAAGTTCTAGGAACGCGGGCCCGCGCCAACCCGCCTCATTTATTTATAGGAAACACACAAATGTCTACACAAACCTTAGCCGATCCGAACATAGGCAATGAAACCCTAGCAAAGCAATGGGCAAAAAAATACGTCCAAAACTTAGAACTTGAAACTCAAGACGAGCAACTTTCCGATCGGCTAAAACTGGCAAAAGTTGTTTCCCAAGAGGGACGAGAGCGTACGGCACAAACCTTATCGAATACTCTGCGATTAGTCAGCGCTCAAGCCTGGAATAAAACCGAAGCACTGCTGGCTAAAGAAGTTCAACGACATCATATAGATCCTCGGCTTATCAATCCTTGGGAAATTGCCGCCGACTCGTTTCGCATCTACGACAAAGTTTTAGCCGTCTACACCCAGCAAGGCAAACCTCAAAATATCTCGGTTTCCGTGGCTATGGGGGCAGCAAACGGTTCCGCGCATTTCTACGAACAGGAAATAGAAGTACAAACCGATCGCATTCCCCCCAGTCGCTTGGCAACCATCGTCGGTGGAGATATCGGCACCATTCGTAAAAAGTATACCGCCACCGACCCGCGCCTGATCGGTTTTGTGAGCATGCAGTTTCACTACACCAGTCAAATGTTACTGGAGTTACTCTCTCCGGTGGAACAAATGCTCGTGGGGTCTTATTTCAAAGTCATCGACGACCACCTTTACATGCCCCTGCAACGAGCCTACGAAGCCGCCGCCAACCTCGACTACAATTCGCCAATTTTGCAAGCCGTACAGCATTGGTTACCCCTCGGTACGGAAATCGCCGTTGCCGTATGCGATCGTGCCATCGAACAGTATCCCCATTACACCAGCTATACCGGAAAATTGAGCAACCCCACGGTCAAGATTTCGAGCATTCGGGATGTGGAAATGTTTCAAGTTTACCTGTGGGTTTGCGCTCTCGAAAGCAACATCGACGTAGTGCAACAGGAACTTTTTCCCCTATGCGTGATGCTTTATCCCCCACTCAAAGTCAACTGGGAACTGGTTCGATCTCTGGTGCAGTTTTTGAATGAAGAAGTGCGAGATCGTCTCGCACCGAGAGATTTCAAGATTTTCAGTTCCTATCTTCAGTCCGTGAAAATGATGTTTTCACCAGAAGTTCTCAGCTAGCGATCGTTACTGTTTCGGGTCGTAGTCAGAACAGGTAGCACAAGGTCCGCCGGGATTAACGGCGCACAGCAAAAATGCAGAATGGGCGTTGTACCTGCAAGTTCTAGCCCGATCGATCCGACCGGACAATCGCCAGATGCGCTGGCGATAATCGTTAACTTGGCGCTTGATGCGGTCGTGAGACAGCATTCGCAGTCTCTGCTCGATCGAAGAGGACATTGTTTTGCGCTTTACATTAATATTGGACGAGCGTGAAATCTTTCGATTTTATTTTAACCTTCACATTCGGCGATCGTCGAAGTATAGCGCTACGCGCATACATTAGGACATTCCATGAAGGCAGCATCTACACAATCTCTAACTGTCTCATATTCTTTTAATTTCTGCCTCATCAATGTCTTTAAAACCCCCCACCAATTTTCAATTTTATTTAAGTCTGGGGAATAAGGGGGCAGATACCAGATTTCGCAGCCTGCTGCTTCCACCAGTTCTTGAATCATCGCTCCATGATGAAACGTGGCATTATCAATGATAATAATATCTCCAAGATTTAATTGAGGAATCAAGCAATTAGCTAGCCAGGTCTCAAATAAGTCTCGATTACAGGTACCTTCAAAGGTGAGTGGAGCAAACAAGGTTTTATCTCTGAGGGCAGTAATCCAACTGACTCTTTCAGTTCTCTTCCCCGATTTTAGTGCGTAGCATCTTTCTCCCTTAGGACTGTAACCATACGGGTAATCTTCTCGATTATCAAAGCCTGACTCATCGACATAGACTCGCCTCTGGGATTCAATCTCGTTTAATCGTCTTTTGAATTCTTCTCGCTTGTCTTCATCTCTTTCCTGATAGCCGTAAGTTTTTTTTTACGAGTGACTCCTAGTTTTTTCAAGACATAGCTTACATTTTGTTGAGTCAAGCCTTCTCCCCACAGCTCAGCTATTTGTTTTTGAGTTTTATCTTTGTTTTGTATGAGAAACTGACAAAACTTCTCATGGTCTTTGAGTTTAGGGAATTGTCCCCCTGTCCCCAGTACACTAGGGCGAACACTCCCCGTTTCTTGGAGTCTTTTTAACCACAGGTCTAAAGTATTTCGGCTGATTTTATAGAAACGACAGACCTGGCTTTTCTTCTCTCCTCTTTGAACGGCATCAATCGCTTTACGGCGTAAATCCTCACTGTAGGCGGCTGGCATGATAGGATTTGAACATTGAGAGCTAAATTATCTTACCATTGTCTTAACCTAAGCGCGTAGCGCTATATGTCAGAGAAATTACGCTCGACGCGCTGGTTCAACAGGACTTGCGCGACGACCTGATGGAACTTCATCACGAGGTTCGAGACTTGGGTGCTGACATCGAAGGTCTCAGGCACGACCTCGCCAGAGTGCTCTCGATGTTTTTAGTCGAACTCTCGGATTGGGATGAAGAAGCCGCACGAAACTGGATTCTCGATCGCTTCTCAGGTGCGTTGGATGATTCTTTTGAAGAAGAGGTGTAGGCGTAGATCGAGTTAGGGGTCGAAAAACCATAAAAATTATGTTTCCGTACCGTCTTTCGAGCCGACAGTGTTTTTCGGATGGTTGCCGTCCTTTGAAAGCCTAATTTTACGTTGGGCGTAAACCGCTCTTTTGGCCGTGCGAAATCCACATGAATTCCGGAAAGTTCAACACAAAACAGACCACCGAGCAGCAACACAACCTCATTGATTGTAAGCATTCAGTGGAGAGAACGAAGAAACCCAGTTGCAAGCATTCAGATTCTCGATTCATGCAAGAGGTTTATAAACTTTTTACCTGAAAACCGTTAGTAAAAAGTGAATATTTTTTGATATTATTTATTCTTATTTTTGACCCACTGCCGCATTAATTCAACGCTAAAAAGATAGTGAAAATTTTCTTTTTTAAGAACTTCACAACTTTCTAGCTTTTGTAACGCTATAGAAATTTGACTGGGATTGAGCTTTGTTCGATTGACTAATTCATTAACGGTAAGTTTTTGATGGCATAACTGACGTAATATTTTAATTTGTCCGTCGGGTTGACTGGTCTTGACCCATCCCCATATTCCTTCAAAGTAAACACTGCCATTCTGTTGAAATTCTGGGGAGTCAATCGCACGATCGACATCTCTAGCTGTCAATAGCTTATCTCTTCGATTATCTAGGTTAGGTAAGTTCCGATTGTAATAGGTCACTGTCACATGACAAATCAGTTGAATGAGGTGGGGTTGACCGTTGGTTAAAAAAATAATCTTTTCGACGGCATCCGGCGTGTAGTCTAGCTCAAAATCTGGAGTGGGTTGCTCGATGAGTTGACGAGCTGAATGTCGATCGAGAAAACTCACTTTAATTCGCTCGATATTTTCAAAGAGGGGATACCAATAGTCTCGACACATCTCTTCTAATTTATGAACGCCAGCAAACGCCATCACAAACCAAGAGTAGGTTTGAAACAAGCCTCTCCAGAAATGTAATAAATGGGGATCGATGATATGAGAGTCAAACATTTCTTCGAGACGCTCAAACTCATCTACCGTGACAATAAATACCTGTTCTTGGCGTACTGAATCCAAATGTTGGATAAAGCGTTTAAAAGTCTGATAGGGGTTGCGATCGGTAAAACTTTCTTCCTGGGGTTCTTCTAGCTCTTGCTGTTGAATCGGTGAAAGATGGTCGTACAGCTTGTCATACAACGCGATCGCTAAAACATAGAGAAGTTCTCCTGTGCTTTTGACCACTCCGACAAGCTGCATATCGAAATTCACAACAATCGTTCTCGAACCGAAGCGATGTTCTAAGTTTCGCAAGATGGATGATTTACCCATGCGCCGATGACCGTAAAGTACGACGGAAGAGCGTTGCTGGGAACCTCTCCAAAGTTCGTCAAGCCTCTGGAGAATCTTGTCGCGTCCGACAAATAGAGAACCTGTAACGGGATTGTAGGTCGTATAGGGATTGGAAATCGGTTGAAATCCTTCATTTCGTGCGACTTTACCCCCTTCTTCGCTCACGAGTTTATACCACTGGCGGACAATGCGTCGGAGAATCGCTTTTTCTGGCGTTACTATCTGACTATCGATGTACTCGTCCAAAGTATTGAGTGCGTTATTAGCTCGAAGCAGTGCCGCTTGCTGATTTCTGGGACTGGTTGCAGCCAAGTAAATTTTTACCTCCTCGGCTATTGTTCGTAACCGATCGAGGGCGCATATCACTTTCGGTCGAATAGCCGTCTCACGATCGGGAAGTTCTGAAACGGTTTCTACGACTTGGGCGATCTCGGATAGTCGATCGTAAGATAAGCAATTGTCCATTGCTTCAAACGAACGTTCGATTTCACTCCCGCCAACATACTCTGCTAAATTCTTATATGCCCACTGAAACTTAGATAACTTAAAGTTCTTATCTTCAATCTGGGTTTCATATAAGAGTTCGTAGAGTATCCGCGCGAAGCGAGTTAGAGGAGTATCGCGCCGATCTCTACCCCACAATGTCAAGCCGTAAACGAGGTACTCCAATAGATGACTGGTTCGATCGACGGTACAATCAACCCACTGCTCGCTTAACTCACCGAGCAAGAGCTGTTTGACACTCGGTAGTTTTTCCCAGCCTTCTTGGGTAATGGGGACGCAGGCATATTCTTGGGTACTTGAATCCGTCAAGAGAAGATAGAGAAAGTTGAGTGGTAAGTTATGGTCTTGTAAATGCTTTTTTAATGCTTGCTGGACAACCCTGCGCCGAAAGGGATTGCGAGCTAAATCTGATAAAAAGTGGAGTCCGCTCAATTCATCCTGACACAAACGTTTTATAAGTAATTCTTGAGTTCCCGGTAAAGGTAAAATTGAGAGTTCATCCCACTCAATGGGATGTTTTAGCTTCCGAAACCATCGATAGCTACCAACAAAAAATAGATGGATGGGAAATAGAAATGGAACCACTCGAAGAGAACCAAAGCAGCTCAGAGTCACACTCAAAATCCAAATTTGCCATCCTGTCCAGATTTCTTCTGATGAAGTAGGCAAGTATTCGTTAATTGCTAGAGTTAAGCCAATGGCAAAATTGATTGCCGTACTCGCCATTAAGGCTCTTAAAAAACTCAGCGACGTTCCGACTGTTCCACTTGCAACCAAACCTAAAGTAATACTAAAAACAATTCCAAAAGGCAGACTGATTCGCGCTTCGTCTGCCTCAATAACTTTAATTGCTTCGCCAATAATTACAAAACTAAAAGCTGTGATGCCAAAAGAGGCACTCCCAAAAAGTCCGCCGACTATCCAGCCGAGAAGTCCACCTATTGTAATCCCAACAGTTATTCCCACGACAGTTCCCATTGCCGCCCCCACTAACATGCTACTGCTAGCACTCGTTAGAAACTCAGCCAGATTAGGAATTCCAGAAATACCACACAAAACTCCGATTAAAATTCCCTTGGCAACTCCCACGGTCATGCAAAGAATCACACCCATGAGACCCCTGGAAACTCCCACAGTTATCCCAAACACGAGCAAAAAAGAAATAAAAAATAGCAGACCCGTTGAATTGCCAATTAGAGTCCCTAAAAACCAACTCAAAATATTTTGAGTTGGATGAATTTCATTTAAAAGAATATATTTTAAAATAAGTAATATTGGGAATCCAATAATAATAGAGAGTAAAAATGTCGCCCAAATAACCGCTAGATAAAGGTTCCGAAATGCGGCAACTCTAAACGTGCGAAAAATGGCTTCTCCCGAATCCTGTCGATAGAGATCGGGAGCGGCTTGATAGCAGTAGCATTTGAGAGCTGTGGGACGAAAGTAAATCCAGTACGCAAGCAAACATAAATGCTGCCAATTGAAAGGATTTAAACATTTTGGGAGATTCCCTCGGTACGTAGGAAAGGTCGGCACGATCTCGTTACTCCTGGACGAGACGATCGTATAACTGGGCCGCTCGCTCCTGCAATTTTGCCGGATGGCAACCACTTTCTGCTAGCAAGCTGGCGATTTGGTCTTCACTAAATGTCACGTTCGTATCGCGCAAGCGGCTGTGGAGAAACTCACGAGCAATTTCGGGAGGGAAGACCCCTACTCGATGCTGTTTGCAGATATTGGCTAGGGGGGAAGTTCGCTCGGGTAAATCGGGGAACAGTTTTTGAAGTGGGGAACGGCTGGCGATGACCAGAGTTAACGGAGTGCGATCGCCATCGGCGACACCGCGCAGAAACGATAAAACGTGGGGAGGAAAGCGTTTTTCATCAGTAAATGCTTCAATTTCATCTAAACATAAAATATAACGTCTGTTCTGTAACTTCGTTTTTCTCATGAAGTCGCGACGATCCTTTATTCCGACTTGTTCGCAAAGGGTATCCCAAAACTCTTGCTCGTCGTAGATACATTCCATACCGAGCATAATAAATGCTTTGTCTGGGAGTTGGAGGCGTTGGGGTCCTTTCGAGCAAATTGCCCACAACACGGAAGATTTACCGATTTCCGATTCGCCTACGATTGACTGACTGCATCCGCGTGCGAGTCCCTCAAATAACTGTTCTAGCAGTTCGCGACGGTCGAAGAAGCGTCTTGGATCGCGAATGCAGCCCTTATCCCCAAAAGGGTGAAGTCGAGCCTGAGAACCCTCATCCGAAAAAAAACGAGCTTCACTTCCAAGTGAAGTATCAGTGCTGGCTTCTCGATCGACAATTTCCTCCCAGTTCACACCGACAGCCTGACAAATATTCTGGAAATTATCGGCTTGAATTGATGTTTGCTTCCAAAATCGCTGCAAAGTTCCCCGACAAACGTATGCAGACTCGTACCAAAACGGAGCGTACTTGTTCCAACGCTTTTTTCGTCTGGCGCGCTCGACGATTTCCAGCCCTTGTTTAGAAGCAATCAGACCCATCTGGCATTTTTTCTCGCGGATAGCGACACGATGCAATTCTTCAGATATCAATATTTTCGCCGAATTCGCCTCCAAGATTCGATCGCCATCGTCACAACAGCTCTAGGGGTGATCGATTACTGATCCCTAGAGAGCGATCCTTTTATCTGCGATAAAGCTGCCATGATGAGGAGCAGACCAGATCGGGGGCATTTCAAATGAGAATTCGCACATTTGAAAAAGGCTTGACAATTTTCGACAGACCTAACAATCGACATCCGTCGCGTTCGAGAAAAAAAACGAATATTCTCGATCTCCAGGGGTCTGCTCTGAAATATTCTCAAGTAATCATCCTCAAAACGTTCTGTACGCTCGCTCTTATTGCCGTACCCGGCTTTCTATTTGCTCGACCCATCAGTGCTTGTCAAATTGGGGAGAGAAGAGCCGACCAAATGGCTTCTGTAACAGTGACAGCTCCAGCGCGAACAGTGCGGTGGCGAGAGTTTTGGGCAACAGGAAGATACCTAGCTGAACCTGGATGGGCGATCGTCAATTTTGACTATTACATCAGCAGTCGTCATCGACCCAACTACTTTTCTTGGAACTGGGTTGGCAATGGTGGCTCGTTTGCTTCCTCAGAAAGCGTTCGAGCTTCCTACTCAAATGCCATCAATCTTGCAGGGCAATACGAGCGATACGATTTAGCCGCCCAACTGCAACAAGATATGGAATATATGCTTGCTGTTTCGGGTAGCGTTCAGTCCACGCAAGCGGCTCTGGAAATCAAGATTATGAGAAGAGCTGCGGGTCTCTTCCGAGGTAGCCGAACGGTTACAGTCAATCCGACCGTCGAACTTCTTTGCGTCGGCACACCCGCACAAATCGAAGCTCAGATCCGAAATCGGTTCGATCGTTGAGTCAATCGCTAATTTTTTGGATTACCCCACGTTAATACCTAAGAGAGGGATGCATTATGGATTTATTCAATACCAAACAAGCAGATCGCGGAGTGATTAAAGGGCTTGATGGTCGATTGGGTACGGCTTTTCGCTTGGACGGCATTCCCATTTTCACCAGTGACCCCGATCGAGACCGAGATAAAGATGGCTTAAACGATATATGGGAAAACATTGCTGTTCGATCCTTGAGGCCCACCTTGGTTTTTGATGAGGATGAGAGCCTGTTCGATAATCCACAGGATAAAGTAGCCCTATTCACACGAGTGACTCCGGTTGAAGTTGAAGAAAATGGAGAGCGTTCTACCTATATTACTTTTCTGAACGTTGCAGCTTTCACGAAAGACTACGGTGCGCCAGATTATTTACTTAATCTTGTGGGTGGGCATAATGGTGATATTTCTCAGTTTGCGTCAGCATGGGAAATTGCTGAAGATGATCTAGATCTAACGAATCAGGATGTCACGATTACTCTAGATCGAGTTTGGACAAGGGGACATATTGGCGTAAAACGCGAACACGACACTTTTGAAGTAACAACCGAGCGGGTCGAGACAACAGAAGAAGGAGCGCTCAAAATTTATATTGAGGAAGACAAGCATTCAAGCTGGTCTTCAACACAATTACACTCTCAACAAGACGGTATATACGATCTCGATTCAGGTCCAGAAATCCGTCCCATAAATTACAATGTTGGAGAACCTATATTTCATCCCAGTCGCTACTTCAAAAATGATTTAGATTCTCTATTCCCTGGCGAGCGTGTTTGGGCCGATCCCGATGGTTTATTTTGTGGAGGTCTGAAGTGTGATAAGGCAACCATAGGAAAAGTCTCAGGAGGTATTTTAGGTTTTACTTTGGGAGGTATTCTTGGTGGTCCGATTGGTGCGATTGTCGGCGCAGTTGAAGGAAGTAAGTTGGGAAGAAAAATCGATGGTGCTTCTTCTGGAGCTATTGGCAACAGCTTTTTCGACGAGCAGCTATTTGAATCTGAAACGCGCCAGGTCGTAAAAAGCGGTGGAGATTTTTATGCCTATGGTGTGCCGTCACCTGATTTTAGCCTAGTCATTAATCGACTTCAAACTCTTGATGGTGACGGACTAGATGGAGGACGCATTAAAGATCGTGCCAACTTCTTTGGAGAAATTACAATTGACGGTCAAAAATATAAAACCGGTCAAATCAAGGAACGAGATGAAGACAAAGGAGTTGGAGTTTTTCCGGATTGGGGATTTTTTGACTCTGGAAATAAGCCGGTGATCCCTGTTTCGATTAAAATTATTGATGACGATAGGCTGGGTCATGGCGGTAAAGACGATACGGCTGATATTAATGGCTTGCCAAATGAAGAAGCTCTACATTTCTTATATGACCGAGTAACGGGAGATCTCTTTCTTACGGATAAACATTATAACCTTGTTGAAGGACAACCACCTCTAACCAGTTCTACCGGACACTTCTATTTTGAAGGGGAATCTAAACAGGATGGAACTCCTGGGAATGACCAGGTTGGTATTTGGTTTACACTTCCCATTCCCAAAGTTGCGAATCAGGCTGCTGATGGAACGCTTCAACTCACTATTGGTCCTGACAGTGTTATCGGAAGTAATCCCAACGAAGTTGTTTCTATCCAACATCTTAGTGGTGAAGCCAATAATGAGATGATTGAAGTTAACTCTCAAAACTTCACAAATATAACCCAAATTCAAGGATTTGCTGGAGAGGGGGACGATACGATTATCCTCGATGGTGTTGTCACCTCAGTTGTTCTAGGTGGCGGTGACGATGACGATCGCATCGAAATCAACAATTCTCCAACGGATCTCACTCAAAGTTCTTATCTCATGGGTGAAGATGGAGAGGATACTCTCAAAGGCGGATCGGGTAACGATTTTCTAGATGGCGGAAATGGCAAAGATTCGCTTTACGGTCGAGATGGAGATGACATGATTTCTGGAGGAGATAATGACGACTTTATCAGTAGCAGCACAGGAAACGATATTGCTAGTGGCGATTTGGGTGAAGATTGGGTTTTTGGAAGTTTTGGTAGCGATATTCTTGCTGGAGGTGGCAATGCCGATTATGTCAGTGGCGGCGACGATGACGACGTAATCTTAGGTGACTCCTCAATCCGAGGAGCCGACGAAATTATATTTGCTCTTCCCGATGAAGAGGCAAACGATACGCTTCGGGGTGGAAATGGAGACGATGCGATTTTAGGCGAATGGGGAGACGACTCGATACAAGGTAACGATGGAAATGACTCCCTCCTTGGCGGTCCTGGAGATGACGCGATCGATGGCGGTGAAGGAGACGATTTGATTAAAGGCAACCTAGGGAACGACAGCCTTTTAGGAAGTAGCGGCAACGACTCGATCTATGGAAATGAAGACGATGACTTAATTATCGGTGGCGCGGGAGCCGACATTATCAATGGAGGTCAAGGCATAGACACTGCCATTTACGATAACACCACTGGAGCTGTCACCATCAACTTAGAAGAAAACCAGGCACAAGATGGTTTTGGCGATACAGACCAAATTTCAAATATTGAAAACGTAGTTGGCTCTGGATTCGACGATGAAATTATAGGTGATACCAGTGCGAATACGATTTCGGTCGGAGCGGGTAACGACTCTGTTGATGGAGGATGGGGTAACGACACTATTTTGGGCAGCGATGGAGACGATCTTTTGAAAGGTCGTCGTCACGATGACTTTATTGAAGGTGAATCTGGAAACGATCGATTAGTCGGACAAGGCGGAGATGATGTTCTCTTAGGTGGTGATGGTGATGACAAACTTTGGGGTGAAGCCGGAGATGACACCTTAAGTGGTGGTGCTGGAGATGACTTTCTTTTGGGATGGAAAGGTGACGATCTGGTTTTCGGTGGCTTAGGAAGTGACACCTTTGTTTTTGATACGGAGCACGGTACAGACACCATTACAGATTTTACCGTTGGAGAAGATGTCATCGGTTTGAAACCGGGATTAAGTTTCCAAAAGTTATCCGTTAGCCAGGAAAACGGTAACACTCTCATTAACTTTCGCAACGAACCCCTTGCTATTTTGCAGGGGGTCAATGACCCTCTAAGTGAAAACGATTTTGTCTCGGTTCGCTAATCAATCGTGGTTCTTGGTATAGTGGATCTCAAATTCCTGCTATCAATAAATCGTCAAGAGCTGTCGCATGGTACCTGGTTGACGGACAAAACTTCCAGAGTCTCTGTTTGACGGGTAGGTGAGCAACGCTCGCTACTGGCGAGTGAAGAACCGAGATGTCATAGGTTTAAGCGGTCGCCATTGCAGACTCTCCTTTATTCCAGAAACACTCAGTTAGAACCCGAGCGAAACATAGAGACTCAAAACCCTAACCAAAGAGAGTTTTGGCAATTCACCGAGCAACTTTTGTCAGTCAACCAGCGCATGGTACTCTCGCATACCCTTAGAAGCGATCGAAAATGTAAAGATAAACTTTTATTGTGAATTTCACAGCCAAGTCATAGAACGTTCCATTCAAGCTATAACTAACTATAGGTGGTTTTGGAGAATGGCTTTAATACTAAAAACAAAAGTTCTTATATTTACAGCTCTGATTTTTTCTATATTTATATCATCTAAGCCTGCACTTGCAGGCTGCAAGTGGTATCAAATTGTTTGTCATTTTGTAGGCGAACCTGATGTAACTATTAGTCCGGGTGATGAAGAGGGATTTACAATTGACATCAGTAATGAAGATATAGACCGTGTGGAAGAAATCGTACTGCTTTCACTTCAAAAAACAGAGGAAGCTATAGAGAAAAGTTCTGATACTATCAAAGATGATGCTAAAGAAATATTAGAAAAGCAGTCTGCAATCTTAAAGGATCTGTTGGTACAACTTGATGAAGTTGTTGAAGGAAATCTAGATCGTGCTAGTGCAGAAGCTTGGCTGATTCTACGTCAAATTGATACTCAAGTAGAGGAAATGAATCGTTATGCAAGCGATTTGATTAAGCTGTGGGCTGAAGAACAAATTAGAGTGATTGAGCAAGTCGATCCAGAAATTTTAGAACCCCTTGAGAGAAGAAGCTATAACCTCTTACATAAATGGAATGATAGTGTTAATGGCATTATTATTCGGGCTGAGGAGAGCGGTGATAGACTTATTGCCCGATGGGATGATACGTCTAGAGGGATAATAGTTGAAGGCGAGACTGTAGGAGAAAATCTTATTGCTTCGCTGGATGATACCGGAGAAAATTTAATCGTTAGACTTACGGATAGTGGTGAAAAACTAGTTGTTAGTCTGGATAAAGTTGGTAATAGTCTCATTGCTAGCTCTGAAGAATCTGCAAAAAATACTGTTTACACCTTAACTGAAGAATTAGATAAAAGCTCTGCTTTTTTCTTCGATCAAGCTTTGATGACTATTGATGCGGGTAGTGAAATATTTGCCTCAAGCCTTTCTCGGGAATTCATAAATGCAAGTAATACTCTTAGCCAGGATCTTCAAGAAACTGCTTTTGTTGTAGAAGAAGTCGCTAACAGAATTACTGAAGATGTTGAGAGCAGTAGACTGCGTGTTGTGGAGGGAGTACTCGTTACTGTAGAACGAGGGGCTGAACTATTACTGTTTGTAAGCTGCACACTAATATTCTTGTACTTTTTTTACAGGGCTTTCGATCGATGGGGACCGTTAATTTATGCAAATCAAGCTCCAGAGAATTTTTGGATTAAGCGTCTATCATATGCACTGATGGCTGGTCAGTTTGTGACAGCCTTCTTTCCACTGCTTATTTTTCTCCAACCGATTAGATTAGGTATTCTTTTCCAAACAAACTTTGTTAGACCTTACAATATTAGCAACTACCTTATTAGCGATGAATCAAAAAAAGCTCCAAAGATCTGGAAATTTGACACAGAAGCTCTACTGATACGAAAGGAAAATGTAAATGCTCCAGACTCTTTGAGAGTACAGGGAGAAAATCTTCCTGAAAGTCTGATAGCTGTCTTCGGTGATTCTGAACTTGAAGTTATTGGTCATATAACAGAGAATGAAGCCCAATTTGACCTGTCTCCAGTTTATGACAACCCGAACTTAGCAAGTAAAATTGAGATTAAGCTTAGATCTTCCGACAAAGCTGTACTCGACTATGTGCCAGTAATCGATTATACCTCTTTGGTGACAAGTACGAGTTCTTGGTCTACCCTCATCTCAAATAATTCTAGCAGTACTGATAGGGATGATAACAAACAATACACTATGGAGGAAAAAAATTCTGCTACAGTTGAGAGTCATAATCAAGATACGACACAAGTTTCTCCTCTTCCAGCTTCTGTACTTGATGGAGCGTGGATTGTCGAATTTGGTACAAATCAACCATATGAAGGTGTTCTCGATATAAATGGAAACTCTGGCATTCTGGTAGTCAGTTTCGGTCGAACCTCTGATGAACTTCAGATGATTAAACAATCGATGTCTGTTCGTCAAGATTCCGAACGTTTTATATTAGAAGGTTCTAATCCTATTAATATTTACACTGGTGAAATAGCTAGAAACTACCATCCTGATAGCTTTTTTATTCAAGTAGGTAACAGTGGTTTAATTTCAGGTAGAACTTGTGATACGGCTCAACAATGTTCATCTGCAATTTTTGAAAAGATAGAGATTGATTCTAATAAGACAGAGCTGGAACCTACAGATTACGAGCAATTATTGAAAACTTGGAAAAGTTTAAAAGTAGAAGATATTTCGATTGATATGTTTCCTTCAAATTCGTGTGGAGATTCTAATCCACCTGGATCTCAGACGTGGTATCCCGTTTTTTTGAGATACAACGAAGATAATCTTAAAAAGGTTCGTGAGGAATACTGTGCTGATGCATTCCCGCATTATAGAGATGAAGTGGGGATTCGTTCCATTCAAATTGCATCATTTAGGAATTTAGATGTAGCTGAGAAATTTGCCGAGCTGATGAGAAGAGAGATGGGAAGTGGAGAAGTTGGGTCGAAAACTTATCGATGATATCTTTTGGTAGCACCATCGCTAGATCTATGCCTGAGTAGCTGTTGTCTTTCTTACGGCAATGATCTATGAATATTGTCTTGTGCTAATCCACACTCGCCAATAGTCCGAATACCTAGTGGTTTCCGGATGGTTAGAGGCGATCGACCTGCCGGAAATCCTCTCGCTCAGTCGCGTGCTACCTCAGCACACTCTTAGCCAACCGACCGAAAACCGAGTAATCTGAACGGGTAGCACAAAGCAGCATACTCGCAGCCTACCCGTAATGGTCACCAAAAACATCCGCATCGTTGGCTACCTACCACCTCACTACCACGACAAGCTGCGGGAGTATATCGAAGCCAACGACCTGAGCGAGAGTGCGGCCCTGGTTCGCATCGTCAAACAGTTTTTCGATAGTCCGGTTGCATCGGATGGTGAGGTAGAAGCTCGCCTCGATCGGGAACTGGCATCCCTGCGAGTTGAAATGACCGAAGAGATGACCCAAATGCGCCAACGCCTGGGGGTTCTTGAAGCAGCACTGGCTACGTCTACGCGCACGAGAAGTTACTCTCAATCCCGAAATTCCGCATCGACACGTCCGGCTCCCACTTTGCCCTCGCAAACATCAGCCAACCTCGCCCGACGGCTCGGAGTCACCGCCGAAAGCCTCAAAGAAGCCCAGGGAAAAGGAGAGGAGCATTTCAAAAACTGGACTAAGCATCGCGATCCGGGTAAGCGCGCTTGGGTCGCACGAGACGGACGCTTTCATCCCCTGTAGCCGTGACTGTTAAGCTGGCTGCTACAGCTATACAACCGTCAGACTCGACCGGGAGTTTGAACTTAGGCACTCCCGGTCTTTTCCCAACAACGCCTTTGTATAGCAGTGGAGAAAAAATGGTCGTTAAAAACAACTGTCCCACTTTTGGTGCTTGGGATATTTGCAATGAATAGACTGCATCAACGTAAAATCGAGGTTTTTCAGCATCAACTGTCCCAGATACAGTTCAAAGTGAGACAGTTACTTCTTCAAATCTCAAAGCGGACTGATTATTGAAGTGCTTGTTATATCTTGCTTTCAGCCTTAGCGACCAAAATTTCTCCGTTGCTATACAAAAGCCAACAAGAATTACGGCACGGCCCGTCGTCCCTCAAGTTGCCCGTGTTTGATGTAGTGAAACATTCCCATTTTGTAATTAGTCGCACCAAATACACCCGCTAAGTCGGGATTGTGCTGGAAATACGCCACCGGATCGAAAAACCACGACGCTCGCCTTCCTTCGTTAATACCGTACTGAAACCAGTGCAGGAGCGCCTTTCTGTAATTCCCCTCTCCCACAACCGCCCGAACGTCACCGTGAGCCGCCAAGTAGAAGAATGGGTCAAATGCGACCGAACCCGTCCGCCCTTCATCAATACCATTGTGTATCCAGTGGTCCGTCGCCAACCGAAAGTTATTCTTCCCGAACGCACCTTCCAGCTCGGGATAGAGCGAGAAATAAAAGAACGGGTTAAACGCTGGAGAACCGCTTCTCCCTTCCCCTCTGCCCGAATGATACCAATGGTTGTGAGCCGCCGACCAAGCATTGTGTCCGAAGAAATTTGCTAAATCCGAATACAGATAGAAATAGTACCCAGGCCAGTGAGCTGGAGAACTCATCCTGCCTTGATGCACCCCGTGAGCCGCCCAATGGGTTGCCCCACCCGCATAATTTTCGATTCCTCCCACCGCAGCACTCACATCGGGATTCATCGCCAAGTAAAAATACGGGTCGAGCCGAGCAAAATCCGTCAAATCTGGAACGTGGCGAATGGACAGAAGTCGGTTCGGGGTACCCGGAAAATTTTCCAACCCTCGGACAAGTCCCTTCGTCGCATGGTCTTTGACAATATTCTCAATTCGCGCCGGAGTCAGATATGGATTCTTCCCAAGCAGCAGAGCAACAAAGCCAGCAACGTGAGGCGCTGCCATCGACGTACCCGACATTTCTCGGACATCATCATCTGCCGTGTACCAAGCCGACTTAATGAATACTCCCGGAGCGAAAACATCGACTCCCGAACCCCAATTTGAAAAATTTGGCTTCTCATCTTTGTCGTTCGTTGCCCCAACCGTAATCGCTTCAGGGACGCGAGCCGGTGTCATCAACTCAACGGGTCTGTTCTCGTTACCAGCAGACGTGACAACCACAATTCCCTGAGATACCAGCTTCTTAACCGCAAGATCTAATACAGTAGATTCAACTTCTGCCCCTAAACTCATATTGACAACCGCAGGGCGTTGGGCATTTTGAGAAATCCAGTCCAGTCCAGCCACCACCCCAGAGAGATCCCCGCTGCCATGACATCTTCCGAATCTATCCTTAACCCCGAGAACCCTAACCGATACCAGTCTCACCTTTTTAGCGACACCATATGTT
>NZ_JADEXN010000025.1 GCF_015207075.1 Zarconia navalis LEGE 11467 | reverse complement strand
GGGACGGCGGCGGTGATTCTCTACTGTTGGTCTGGGGATAAAACGTCATTTTTCTACACCCAGGCGATTATCCTCCACGGCAGCGTCAACGCCGTGTTTATCTGTGGGGACTTTATCAGTCTGTACGTGGCTCTGGAGGTAATCGGGATTGCAGCGTTCCTCCTGATTGCCTATCCCCGCAGCGATCGCTCGATTTGGGTGGCCCTGCGCTACTTGTTCGTGAGCAATACGGCGATGCTGTTCTACCTGATCGGTGCGGTGTTGGTGTATCAAACCCACCACTCTTTTGCCTTTGCCGGATTGCAAGGGGCACCAACAGAAGCGATCGCCCTAATTTTCTTGGGTTTGTTAACCAAAGGGGGAGTCTTCGTCTCGGGGTTGTGGCTGCCGCTGACTCACTCCGAAGCCGAAACCCCCGTATCGGCAATGCTATCGGGAGCCGTGGTCAATACCGGCATTTTTCCATTAGTGCGTTGCGCTTTGATGGTGGAAGACGTCAGACCGACATTGCAAATTTTGAGTATCGCTACCGCACTGCTGGGGGTCAGCTATGCCATTTTTGAGAAAGATACCAAGCGAATGCTCGCGGCCAGTACGATTTCTCAGTTGGGCTTTGTCCTAGTCGCCCCGGCAGTGGCCGGAATGTACGCCCTGACTCACGGATTGGCTAAAGCCGCACTGTTTCTGATCGCTGGGAACTTACCCAGCCGCGACTTGCGGCAATTGCAAAAAACTCCCATTCGGTTTCCGATGTGGCTCGCGATGGCGATCGCCAGTTTGTCGATTTCCGGTTTGCCGCTGCTCGCGGGTTTTGGCGCGAAGGTACGGACTCTAAAGCAGTTGGATTCATGGCAAGCGATTGCTATGAATATCGCGGCGATCGGGACGGCGATCGTGTTTGCCAAATTTATCTTTCTCCCGTTTGCCAAACCCCAAGAACCCAGCAAACCGAAAAAGATAAAATTTGGTCTGTGGGTGGCGCTCGTGCTGTTGCTAGGCGAGTTAGTGGCTGCTAACGGGCTGTATTTGGAAGGCTATACCATCGCCAATGTTGTCAAATCCCTGGCGACGATCGCCCTCGGTTGGCTCGCCTATGCTTTCATTTTCAAGAAACTGGTGCTAAAACTGCCGCGAGCTCCAGAGCAACTCGAGCATCTGATTGGGGTGATGAGTTTGACACTAACGTTGCTGTTTTGGATGGTGCTCGCATGATTGGATATCTCGATTTACTCCTGCGATTGACCATCTGGTTTCTGTTAACGGCCGATTTGAGTTTGGCCAACATCATCATTGGCGTTGCCGTAGCGCTGCTGCTGCCGCGACGCTATACAGCACCGGCGGTTCTCAAAGACGGATTGCGGGTTCTGGGGGAAATAATCGTCGCCATCCCCCAGGCGTACTTTGAAGCCTTTGAAATTATCTTGCGCCCCCACAACGAAGAAGATATCGTAATGGAACGGGTGAAACCCCAGCGAACCCCCGGCCTGATCTTTCTCGATATTTTCTTGATTACGTTTACACCAAAAACCATTGTCTTGAAGTACCACGAACATGGCTGGTACGAAGTGCATCGGGTGCTACGGAGGAAAAATAAATGAATTGGATACTTCTAGCGACGATCGCGGCACTGCTCATTCCCATCTACGAGGCGTGGCAGGATGAAAATATTTGGCAAACCATGCTCGCGTTTTCCAGCATTGCCAGCAAAACATCCATCATGATTCTGATTGTCTCAGTCCTTCGGGATGACTGGACCCTTGGGGTGGTGGGGGTGATTATTTTAAGTGTGGGAAACGCGGCTTTGATGCTGCTAGCTCATATTATCAGACGAACGAACGAACTATGATTGACACTCTGAGTTATCTGTGTATCGGGGTGGGAATTTTCTTTTGGTTTTGGGGAACGTTGCCGCTGGTTGGCGATCGCTCTGTTTTGTTTAAGCTGCACAGTCTGTCGGTGGCCGATACCCTCGGTTCGATGAGTATTGTCGTTGGGTTGCTCCTCAAAATTCCCCGAGAATGGCCGCTGTTAGTACTGGCGCTGATTTCCTTGGCGATTTGGAATACGGTACTGGGTTACGTTTTAGCCTACTGTTCGAGTGGGGGAGGGGATTAATGAGTGAGCAATTGTATATCATCCCGATCGTGCTGCTGCTGCCCCTGACGGGCTGTATGCTCGTATTGCAGGTGAATCCCTACCACGCCCTGGTGATTCGCGGGATTTTCGGGGCGATCGCTGCATTGGTATACGTCCTGTTTGGGGCAGCGGATGTGGCCTTAACCGAAGCTCTCGTCGGCACGATGCTATCGATTACCCTCTACGCCGTGGCGGTGCGATCGTCCTTGAGCCTGCGGGTTGGAGCGATCGAAGACCAGCTAAAGGCCCACACCGCACGGGAGTTACTCTCGGTATTGCGCGCAACCTTCAGTAAGCATCATCTGCGTCTTGAAATCGTGCCTTATACCAATCTTCTAGCAATGCAAGCTGCCTTGAGAGCCAAAGAAATTCATTGCTCTTACGTCTTATCAGAGCCTGGAGGTAGCCCATCACCCCCTGGTGGAGGGTCTCGTTACGATATCCAAACCCGCGTATCTCGTCTTTACGAAATCATGCAAGCCGAAGTGCCACCCACCAAAGCCTATTTGAGGTACATCGATCTAGCCAATCCGGACAAGTCCACTGAGGTTCCCATTCCCGAAGCGATGGAGGGCAAGTCATGAAAGGGTCTCTCATGAAGTGGATTTATATTGCCGCCGGTATTGCCTTGTTTATCAAAACCCTGGTCTTCCCCCATCCTCCCATCGACACCGAACTGGCGATCTTAGAGTCCGTCGTGCGAGATAGCGGCGTGCCCAATGCCGTCTCGGGGATTATTTTCCGCAATCGACTCTACGATACGATTTTTGAAGTGGTGGTGTTCACGATCGCCATCATGGGCGCGAAGTATCTACTAGCCAACGAGCAACCTTCTTGCACGGTTTATCAATTTCCCGACGGTCCCTCGGTGGTTCTGGCGCGATTGGGGGCAACGATTTCGGCACTCGTCAGTCTCGAATTAGCCATTCGAGGACATTTGAGTCCCGGTGGTGGGTTTGCTGCCGGGGTTGCAGGCGGCACGGCCATCGGTTTGATTGCGATTACGTCGTCCTCAAAATGGATGGAAGAAATCTACAAACGCTGGCACGCCTCTATTTGGGAGAAGGTTTCGGTGCTGGTTTTTATCGTCCTAGCGGTGCTGACGCTCGTGGGTATAGAATTACCCCAGGGTGAGTTTGGGACGCTCGTTAGCGGGGGGTGGATTCCCCTGCTCAACGTTCTGGTAGCGATTAAGGTGGCATTGGGTTCCTGGGCGGCGATTTTGATTTTTATCCGCTATCGAGGATTGTTGTGAAGTCGATCTTTAATCCCAGTTAAAATCGACCCCGAGATACGCTTCTAATCTTTGTTTGGAAGGTTGGTAAAATTGGGCGATTCTTTGGCGAATTTTCGGATCGATCGGGGAATAAGACCCAGAATTATATTTTGGATATTCGGGCAAATGATGTTCTGGAATGTCTAGAAACTTATAGACTCGCGTCAACGTTTCATCGGGATATTGATAAAAATCTTCAGTTTTAAGAATTAAAATATTATCTAAACCAAACTTCTCGAACCAAGGTTTGAGATAGCGAAAATAGCGACCGTGGGCAATATAGTGGGCGAACTTTCTTTCGGGTATTTTCCCCGCTTCAAAAGCTTCAATTTCTCCCACTGTTGCGTCTTCAAGAGAGCGATGTTCGATGCCTCGTCTGACCCAATGATGGTAGTGGGAAATGGCACGATCGACGGGATTTCGCAACAGCACGATCGATTTCATGTTGGGAAAAACCGAGTGCATTCGTTCGGCGGCTTGGGGTACGTAAATGTAACTGGGACTAGCTTCTCCGGTAATATATGGTTGGTTTTCGGGAATGGCAAAAAAGTGAGAAAGATACCAATCCACCCGAGGTTTGTATCGTCCCGACCAATAATTAATTTCTTTGCGGATAGCCGGTAAAATTTTGGGATGTTGCACCATATAAGAATACAGCGAAGTCGTCCCGGATTTAGATGCACCGATAATGACAAAGTTCGGGGAATCAAGTAAGCGATCGTCTTGTTTAGCTCGAACTAAATCGGGATAGTCAATTTGAGTTTGACGATCGCTCGCTATTTGGAAACAAGAAATCGCCCGATCGAGGTTTTTTTGCCGGGTTAATCCATCTCCTAAATTGATATATGCCTCGACGAGATCGGGATTATTCTTAATAACGCGATCGAATAACTCAACGGCGCGATCGAGTTGATTTTGTTTGACTAACGTCGGCCAGAAAGACGCATGATACCACCAGTCAAAGTTTGGATTAATTTCGATAGTTTTTAAGTAAGCCTCTGCGGCTTCTGGTTGCCGATTTTGCCGCACCAGAAGACCGGCAAGTTCGTGATACGACCAAAAGGATTGGGAATCTAACTCAACGGCATTTTGATAAGATTCGATCGCCTCATCCCAGCGTTCGAGTTGGGTTAAAACGCAGGCGAGATTGTGATGCGTCCAGAAAAAATCAGGGTCGCGATTGAGTGCATTTCGATAGACTTCGGCGGCTTCGTGCCATTGTTTGAGTTCTACCAAGACATCGCCGAATTGATGATGCCATCGCGCAAGCTTCGGCGAAATCTCGATCGCCTTGCGATAGGCAACGGCGGCTTCTTCCCATCGTTTTTGGGTAACGCACAAACAGGCCACTTTTTGATGCAACCACGCCGCTTGGGGAGCACATTCTAATCCTTGACGGTAGGTGGCGATCGCCTCGTCATATTCCTGGCGATCGCGAAAAATATCCCCCAATGCATTGTACGCCGTCAGACATTTAGGGTCGATTTCGAGTACCTGTTTGTAGGTTTGAATCGCTTCTCCAACACAACCTTGTTTTCGGAAAAGTTTCCCCAGTTTGTCGTAACTTTTAACGCGATCGGGCCAAACGCGAATTGAGTTTTGATAGTATGTTTTCTGTAATTTGAATCGACTGTTCTCGAGCCAACGTTGACCTTGCATCGCCATCGATTCTAAAGGAGGTTGTTGGGATAGCCAATCCTTCATTCGCGCTGTGAGTTGCTCCGTCATAACACTTACCGCTATGGAACCGATTGATTTTCAAACTTGGGAAAGGGAAACAGAGGCATTCGCCGCTCTCGGGGAGGCTTCCGGACGCACCGGATACTGTAAGGTTTGCAAAACGCCATCCACATTGGCATACCGACCCATTTTCGCAAACAGGGGTGCGGTGACAGAACTCGGCAGCAACAGTGCCAAAACCGCTTTGGTCCACATTTTCCAGGTGGCGCGTTGCTTCCAGAGGCTGCGATCGTATCCGATGGCGCGCCAGAGAAATTTGACTCCCGCGATCGCGCGCTGCCGTTCGGGGGTTCCCTCAAAAGCCTTCCAAGCAAAGCACTTGTAGCGGTTTCCCCAGCAGAAGGGTTCGAGGTATCGCAGGGATTCTGGCATATCCTTGAAGGCTAAATCCAGAGTCCGGGTACTCGCTACTTCCATTTTGGACATATTATGGGAACCCGAACCCACCAATTGCCGATACAAAATCTGCACCGACGGCACTACGGCGTAATCGTATTTTGCCGCGAGTCGCAGCCACATATCCCAATCTTCGGTAGGGACGACGTAGGGATTGAATTGTCCCACCTCCCTCAGCGCCTCAGCTTTTATCAGGGGGTTGGAACCGCTACCGATAAAGTCGGCTAATAGCAGGATTTGATAGACATCTCCTTTCAAATCAGCATGAGCGCAAGCACCCAAAACGTTACCGGATTCGTCGATGTAGTTCGTCCAGCTATAGGCAACGGCAGCTTCGGGATTGGCGTTGAGTGCCGCCAGTTGCGCTTCGAGTTTGTCTGGCGTCCACAAATCGTCGGAGTCGAGGAAGGAGATGTATTCCCCCGTCGCGCGATCGATTCCTCGATTCCGGTTGGCGGCAACCCCGGCATTCTCGAAGGAAAACACCTTCATGCGCGGTTCGTCGATTTGTTCGAGAACTTGTAAGGTGCCATCGGTGGAACCGTCGTCAATGACAATCAGTTCCCAATCGGTGTGGGTTTGAGCGATAACCGATTCGATAGTTTCGCGGATGGTGTTTTCAGCGTTGTAGGCCGGAATAATGACGGAAATCAGTGGCACGAAGTTTTCTCCTATCGATAAATGAGTTCGGAAATTTTGGGTTCTGTTTAAAACGGAACCGGACGAATGCGGATAAATAAGTCTGTCAGATAGGAAATGCGATCGATGCGGGGACGCAACGCAGCGGCCATCGATTCGGGAAGAAACGCCATCGAATAGCTTTTAAGAATCACCATTAAAGAAATCCGCCGCTGGCGCAGGAATCCTCGATCGTTTTTGACGATCGTCCAAAAGAAACGAGTGGCAACTTTGGCCCGTTCTGGATCTTGTAAGTTTTCTAGTGCTTTGTAGGTTAAATATTGATATAAGTTTGCCAAACTTTGGGGTTGGAGATGTTGCAGAGAATCTGCTTTTTTCACCGCAAAGGCGCGATCGAGAACTCGACGGCACGATCGCTCTAAACGGACGACATTTGTCGATTGCGAAGTCGAAGTCATTCGGTATAAAATTTGCGCTTGGGGGACGCAGACAAAGTCGTATTTTGCCGCCAATCGCAACCACATATCCCAATCTTCTGCGGGGGGTAAATCTTTATCGAAATTTCCTACCTCATCAAAGGCTTCTCGGCGAACGAGGGGGTTGGAACCATTTTCTAAAAAGTCGGTGAGGAGTAAATGTCCGTAGGCATCACCGTTGACTTCAATTCGACCTCCCTGGCGGATAAACTTACTCGATTCATCGATATAATTGACCCAACTATAGGCAACTTCTGCATGGGGATTTTCTTGGAGTGCTGCGAGTTGTTTTTCCAGCTTATCTTCCGTCCACAAATCGTCGGCATCGATGAAGGCGAGGTATTCTCCAGTGGCACGATCGATTCCCCGGTTGCGGCTTTCTCCCTGTCCGGCATTGGCATAGGAAAAGACTTTTACTCGGTAATCGCCGATACTTTTGACGACATCGACGGTATTATCTTTGGAACCATCGTCAATAACAACGATCTCAAAATCGGTAAATGTTTGGTTGAGTACTGATTCGATTGTCTCTTGAATCGTACCTGCACCGTTATAGACCGGGATAATAACAGAAATGGTGGGAAAAGGACGGAGACGGTTATATTCGAGTAACTCGACTGGGTCGAATACCCATTTGAGTTCGCTTTGCAGTTTTTCAATCGATGAGATAGTCGGAAGTAAGGCAAACGTGGCGCTATTAAACCATAACGAGGAAATGGTTTCTTTGGAATGAATGTGAGAGGGATCGCAGGTGATTATTTTGCCTAAAAACTTAACAGTTGCTTGGCAGTTAGAAGGGGTTAGCGGCGGACGCAAGGCGCGCGCGGATAGGCTGCGGTATAGGTTTCCCAAACTTTGTGGTTTCAGGTGTGCGAGTTCGGAAACCCGATCGAAAGCGCGATCGAGAACGGTAAGAAAGGACGACTCCAGGGGTGCGATATTGGAAAGTAATGCATCGGGAGTGATGCGACACATGACCTGCACTTCTGGGATACAAATTAATTGAGATTTCTTGGCAAATCGCAATGCCAAATCCCAATCTTCTGCTGCTTTTAAGTCTTCATCGAATCTGCCGATATCGATAAAGGCTTGACGGCGAAAGAGGGGGTTAGACGCACTTTCGAGAAAGTTGTCTAGCATTAGGTAAGCGTAAATATCTTCCTCGATATTGCTGTGACTTCCCGAATGGAGAAACTCTCCGGCTTCATCGATATAATCGACCCAACTATAAACCACGGGAACTTCCGGATTTTCTTGCAACACTCGCAGTTGCTGGGAAAGTTTTTCCCGCGTCCACAAGTCGTCGGCATCGATAAAGGCGATGTAGTCTCCCCCGGCTTTAGTTACGCCAAAATTACGACTTGCACTTTGACCGGCATGGCTTCTAGAAAAGACTTTAATTCGATAGTCTTGAATACTAGAAATTACCTCTAAGGTATTATCTTCGCAACCATTGTCGATAATAATTAATTCAAAGTCGCTGAAATATTGGTCGAGAACGGATTCGATGGTTTCGCGAATGGTTTTCGCGCCGTTGTAAACGGGTAGAATAACGGAAATGGTGGGATAGGGGTCGATTCGGGTTTCGTCGAGAAACCGTTTCACCGGACAGGTAGGTTTGAAGTTATCCGGTAATATATTTGCCAGCGAGGGTTCGAGTAAGGCTGAAGTTGCACTGACGAGTAAGGCGGAGGAGAGTAAATCCGTTCGGACGCGAAAATTGGGGTCGTTTTCGATAATTTGGCTGATAAATCGTCCGGCAGTTCGCGCGCGATCGGGTTCGATCGGCTCTTGGAGCGCTTTGGGGGTAAGATACTTATATAAGTTGGCGTAGCTGGGTTTTTGCAGGTATTGTAACTCCTGGGTTGCGCGATCGAAGGCGCGATCGAGAACTTTCAAACAAGCCGCTTCCTGCTGCAAAATATCCGCCGACATGGAACTGGCGGTGATACGATACAAAATTTGCGGACGGGGTACGCAGGCAAACTGGTATTTCGCCGCCAACCGGAAATACATATCCCAATCTTCTGCGGCTGGCAGGGTTTCGTCGAAGTCTCCCACCTCTAAAAGTGCGTCCCGGCGAATTAGCGGGTTGGAACCGTTTTCGAGGAAGCAAAGCAGAAGCAAATGCGGCAAAGCATCGCCATTCACCGTCAAGTGGCTGCCGGAATAGATATAGTCCCCCGCTTCGTTAATATAATCCGTCCAGCTATAGGCGACGGCAGCATCGGGGTTGTCTTGTAATGCTTGAAACTGCGCCTCTAACTTATCTGCCGTCCACAAATCGTCGGCATCGATGAAGGCGAGATACTCCCCCGTGGCGCGGGAAATGCCTCGATTTCGACTGGCTGAAAGACCGGCATTTTCATAGGAAAAAACTTGAATGCGAGAATCGTCGAAGGATTCGATCGCATCTACCGTACCATCGATGGAACCATCATTGATAATGAGGAGTTCAAAGTCGGTAAAGGTTTGATGGAGTACCGATTCCAGGGTCGATCGAATCGTCTTTTCGCCATTATAAACCGGTAGAATAACAGAAACAGTAGGCATGACTTTGCGATAAAATTTTCCTTACGATGAAGGCGGATCGAGTCGAATATCGACCAATAGGCTGTAAGGCGGTGAGATTCGATCGAGTTTTTCAAAGGCCCGCTTTGCAAGCTTTAGCGGCAGAAGAACTAAGGCAAAACTCTTCAACACTACTGTTATAGCAGTTCTTTTTTGGCGGACAAACCCCGGATCGTGGCGCAGAAGTTGCGCAAAAAAACGGATTGCGGCTAAGCCTTGTCGCCGCCTCCGGGGATATTCGAGGCTGCGGTGGGTGTAGTATTTATAGAGGTTGGCCATGCTGTGGGGTTTGAGGTATTGGAGGGAGGCTGGCGCGTTATCGAAGGCGCGGGAAACCACCGCCACGGAAGCAGCTTCGAGTCGCGACAAATCGGTAGACATGGAATTGAAGGAAAGTCGATATAAAATTTGCGCTTGGGGAACGCAAACAAACTTGTATTTTTCGGCTAATCGCAAGTAGAAATCCCAATCTTGTGCGGCAGGGAGTGACTCGTCATATTTACCGACATTTTCAATTGCATCTCGACGAATTAATGGGTTAGAACCATTTTCGAGAACATTGCAAAGTAAGAGGCGATCGAGTATATTTCCGTTGTAGGTTTTGTGACTTCCCGGACGCAGAACGTTCCCCCATTCATCGATCGCATTCGTCCAGCTATAGGCAACGGCAGCTCTCGGGTAGCTTTGCAGCGCCGCTAGTTGTTCTTCGAGTTTTGTTTCCGTCCACAAATCATCCGCATCAATGAAAGCAAAATACTTCCCTGATGCGCGATCGATACCGCGATTTCGACTCGCTGCAAGTCCGCCATTCGTATAGGAAAAGAATTGAAAACGAGGATCGGAAACACCATCAAGAATTTCTTGAGTTCCATCGATCGAACCATCGTCGATTACCAGAAGTTCTAAATCGTAAAATGTCTGAGTTAAAACAGAGTCGATCGTTTCGCGAACTGTTTTTTCACCATTGTATACTGGAAGAATCACAGAGATAAGCGGCATATTCACGCTGCCAAGTTACACTATCTCTATCTTAAAACGCGGGTTTACCGAACGTCACCTTTTTTTAGTTAGCACAGTTTTCCATCTTAATATTTATATGATACCATATCGCCGTCAAAATACAATCTTTTTAGTGGGATGTCCTCGATCGGGAACTACATTTCTCCAAAGCTTGTTAGCCGCGCATTCTCAGATTGCTTCGTTTCCCGAGTCTAAGTTTTTTCAATACCTCGTTCCCGAACCCGAAGACCAACCCCGGCGATATAAATACGGACTCGTCTCTCGTCGATCGTACCCGCGAATGAAAGCTTTTTTCGCCGACGAACTCCATCGCCCCGAACTCTTAAAGCATCTTTCTAAATTCCCCTTTCAAGGACTATATACTCGTCAATTCATAAATATTTTACATCAATTAAAACAAGAGAAAGGGAAAAGTATCTTACTCGAAAAAACACCAGAACATATCAACCATATTCACGAAATCGAAAAATACGTTCCCGGCGCAAAATTTATCCATCTCGTTCGCAATGGAACCGATGTCGTTGCCTCATTGTACGAAGTGACGCGCAAACATCCCCTGTGGTGGGGGGGAGAATGGCCGCTGGATTGGTGTATTTATCGCTGGAATCAGGCGATCGAAATTAGCCAGCAACATCTCCACAAACCCAACCATTTTATCGTTCGATACGAATCCTTAGTCCAAAACCCAAACTCGACGCTGAAAAATATTTGCGAATTCATCGATATCGAGTTTGAAGACAATATGGTGAACGATTATTCCAGAGTCGCATCCGACTTAACTCGCCTAGCTTCGGGGAGAACTGTTAAAACTGAAATCGAGCGTCAACCTCGGAATAAATTCGAGACTTTATTAAATGATGCTCAGCAGCAGTCTGTTTTGAATCATTTATCTCAAGTCGATATCACCCAATTAACCAACAAAAGTATCACAACGGCTGCACTACTCGACTAAAATCATTCCCTCTTTCACCAATCCCGATAAGATCGGCAAAATTTGGGTTTCTAAGTCAAAATCCGGCAACCATTGTGCGGCATCTCCCACGGTAAACGCTTCGCAGTTCAAGAGATTATCCAGAAGATCGTCCACTAATTTAGAATTTGCTCCTTTGAAGGTTATCTTTTTGCCTCCGGTCAAAATTTGATAGCCGGATTCGGGTAGAGGTTCGAGTTTTAGAGTTTGGAATTTGGTCTGTCGGAAGCGAGTGTCGAGTCCGCGATCGAAAATTCCGAATCCCACCTGTTCGGGAAGAGAAATTTCCGGCGCGCGGGGGTTGGTCGTTGCATGGCGCCGGCTATACTTGAGGATGAGTTCCTCGCGATCGAGAGTGGCTTTGAGGCGATCGAACAAGCTTTGCACCCCTCGTTCCAAGGGTTCGGTGTTTCCATTCGGCATCAAAGGCAAATTTTGCCGCCAAGCCTCTTCCTCCTTAAACTCCCCAATCAACCAATCGAGTAAATCGCTTCCCGTCAAACAGCGAATTCCCAAGGTGAGATGAAGGGAAGGTCGATCGCACGCAACGGCATAATGCCAGTGCCCGCGAGGGATGTAGAGCAAATCTCCCGGTTCGAGAACCTGGTGGATATAAGGTTCGCCTTCGGGGGGTTTATGACTCGGCCCGTTATCCTTTCTCAGGGGATATTTCATCGTCTCGTCAAAGACAAACCACTCTTTCGTACCGTCGATTTGCAGAATAAAGACTTCATGGGTGTCGAAGTGGTTGTTAAATCCCTGTTTGGATGGCCAGGAACAATACATATTCAAATGGGCGGTATTTTGACCGATTTCCTCTTGCAGCGCCCAAATCCAATCTGTCAGTGCCGGAATGCGATCGTGAACGTGATCGAGAACCAACGTTGCACCTTGCTGGCAATATTTTACCCAGTGCTTGGCTTCACAAGGAGGTAAGGTCTGATTTTTGAGGGAAAATCGGATTTCTGGGTGTTGAATTTTGTGGAAGTTGAGCAGGTCGTTGAGTTGCTGCCAGGAAAAAAGAGAACTGAATTTCTCCGGTTTTTCTCCAGGAATGAGAACCCCTCGCCGAGACCAGTTTTCTCCTAAAAATTGCTCGATCGAGTAAGGATGAAGAAGATTTGCAAAAGTTTTCATAAGGGATTAAAGAGAAAATAAGTATATTAAGTTGCTTGAATTCAAATTGAATCACGATCGTTCAGTTTTATGTTGCCAATTTGGCACGATCGAGATTTTGCGATCGTATTTTTGATGCAGTTCGATCGAGGTTAGGTTACTAGAAATTGAAGGATGACGAACAGATTAATATCTTTCCGATCTGCTTAATCATAAGAGATAGACCAATGATATCGATCTGCGCTCGACCTTCTATCTAACTAAAACTATTGACAGAGATATTCGCGGTTTGAGTCACGCTCATCGGTAAGTAATCCAGCGGAGAGTTCGGCTTCTGAAATCGTCTCATTTGCCGGTAAAGAGAAGGTTTCTAACAGTCTAGTCCCATCAAACTCGTCATAGAAAGAGAAGTTCCAGATATTTGTAGCTGGGTTAGAGCTTTTTGCCTCTAATTCCAAATCAAAACCATAGTGATGAAAACCACCTCCGATTGCAATATACGAACCACTAGAGTTAAATTCAGATATTCTTGCACTCATGCGATGCAACTCTTCTGGCAACCATTTATTACTTAGGCTATTTGGGAACAATTTTGGATCGGACTGGGAGTAACGGGCAAGTGTGCGAGCTACAGGCTGATAGACTTCTGGACGTAAAATATATTCTTGTTCGCATTCAATTTCTCGCGCCATTCTAAACATTAAAAAAATAGATAATCCTACATAATATACAGGTATCATCAATGTAAGCAACAATATGAATCCACATAATTTTAGGAAGTCAATAAGTTTAAAGTCTGCCATTTAATCACTCCACTAATTTAGTTATTTATTCGCTAAAAAATCTATTACTTTAGCGCTTTTGGCTCAAGGTCAAAATACATTTGGGATCGGTAGACCGTTCGATCCCGAATGTAAAAGTGCCACCTCCGCGAGAAAAACTGCTCACCCGACAAATTTCTCACCGACCAAAAATCTCTCTCCGGAGGCTATAGGATAAATAAGGAATTTCTCTCCAAACCCGTCTCATGCCTACCCCTCCCCTCCGAGTTTGCATCACCCTGGGTACTCGTCCCGAAGCCATTAAACTCGCCCCGGTCATTCGTCAGTTTCAGGGTTCCCAAGCCTTTGAAACCCATGTGGTTCTCACCGGACAGCATCGGGAAATGGTCGCCCAAGTCATGGAACTGTTCGATTTGCAGGCCACCCGAGATCTGGCGATTATGCAACACGGGCAAACCCTCACGGATATTACCTGCCGCAGCCTGGGGGGGCTAGAGGAACTGTTCGGCCAACTCCAACCGCAATTGGTTATCGTCCAAGGGGATACCACCACGGCGTTTGCCGCAGCGTTGGCGGCTTTTTATCAAAAGATCCCCATCGGTCATGTCGAGGCGGGGCTGCGTACGGATAATCTCTTCGATCCCTATCCCGAAGAAGCCAATCGACGGCTGATTTCCCAACTCGCCCAACTCCATTTTGCCCCCACCGCCCGCGCCGTGGAGAATCTCAAGGGGTCGGGAGTCGTGGGAGAGATTCACCAAACGGGCAATACCGTCATCGATGCGCTGATGCAGGTTGCCAACCGGAATCCCGAATGCGACGTGGCGGGGTTGGACTGGGAGAAATATCGCGTCTTACTCGCCACCGTCCATCGTCGAGAAAACTGGGGCGAACCATTGGAGGGTATCGCGCGGGGATTTTTGCAGGTTCTCGATAAGTGTCCCGATACGGCCCTGCTGCTGCCCTTGCACCGCAATCCCACTGTTCGGGAACCGTTGCAGAAGTGGTTGGGGGAACATCCGCGCGTGTTTTTAACCGAACCCCTCGATTATGCCAAACTCGTCGGGGCGATCGGGCGCGCTTACCTGTTGCTGACGGATTCGGGGGGATTGCAAGAAGAAGCCCCGGCATTGGGTAAACCGGTTTTGGTGTTGCGAGAAACCACGGAACGCCCGGAAGCGATCGAGGCGGGAACGGCTAAATTGGTGGGGACGAATCCCGATCGCATTGTGACCGAAGCCAGCACGCTTTTGAACGACGAAAAAACCTATCAAACCATGGCAACTGCAATTAATCCGTTTGGAGATGGTCTCGCAGCAGAGCGAATTGTCCGGATTGCGGAGAATGAATTCGGAATTCGGAATTCGGAGTTCGGAAAGGGGGAATGGGGAATAGGGAATAGGCATTGGTGAAAGGTTAAGGAAATTGCTCGTTTGTCAAGGGTGCGCTCGCCACGATGGGATGGTGAATCGAAAGACGAGTCTAGGAGGGAAGGATGGCCCACTCAAGGGCGTAGTATCCGCGACCATGCTAGAGAAAGACATCAGCCTCATGTGGAAGTCTCCGAAATCGCCGAGCACCTAGAAAATTTACTCACTCCGGCGCTCTATTCTCAGCAAGAATACTATCGTCAACTGGGGATGCGATCGCGGATTCTCACCTTACCGTTGATGGTCGCGGCTGTCTTGACTTTACTGTGGCGCAACGTTCCCTCAGTGCGGGAACTCAACCGGATGCTCGCACGAGAGAACTTACTGTGGGCATCAGCAGTGAAAGTATCTCAATCGGCTTTATCAGAACGTTTTTTGACCTTTCCATCTGAGTTATTTGAGGGAGTTCTCAAAGCTTTACTGCCGGTACTCTCCCAGCGCATGGCTCAACGGCGTTTTCGTCCGTTGCCCAAAAGTATTCAACTGGCCAAGCGACACTTCACCAACATCTGGATTGTCGATGGCTCCACTCTTGAAGCCCTATTTAAAAAGCTCAAGAGTCTTGAAGATGTACCACTCGGACACTTAGCCGGTAAGATGTGTGCCACGATCGATTTAACCACTCGACTCCCAGTAGAGGTGGAATTTTGCACTCGGCCTCATACTCACGATACTCAGTTCGCCACCACCTTGTTCAGCCGAGTCTCACCGGGGACTCTACTCGTACTCGACCGAGGATTTTGGGACTACAGTTTGTTCGCTAACATCATTGACCGACAAGCTGCTTTCATCACCCGTCTGAAAAATGGAGCCAAGTACGTCATCAACTGCGAACTCTCCACGAGTTGGGGACATCGAGATCGCTTAATTCGTCTGGGCACTGGCTATCAGGGGAACCCGATTTTGACACTGCGATTGATTGAAATACGCCAGGGTCAAACCTGGTATCGCTATTTGACCAGTGAACTCAACCCACAGATTTTGCCACCTTATGTCGTCGCTGACCTTTATGCTCGCCGATGGCGGATTGAGGAGAGTTTTTATCTACTAAGCGCGCTTGCTCGGATTGAGCTATTTGTGGACTGGCTCTGCCAATGGGATCGAGTTACAAATCTGGGCGACTTGGCTCTTTTACGCAGTCCTCATTGATTTGGGTGATGAAGTCGCTGACGCTTTTGAGTTACCCTTCGAGCGCATTTCTCTCGAGATGCTGTGGCGCAGTTTTTATCACTTCGTCAATGCTCGCGCCCGAGGGAATACCCAAGACTGGCTCCGCTACATCCTCAGACCCGACAATCAAGACCTGGGGGTGGTTAAACCCCTGCGTAAAGGACGCTTGAAGCCTCCCATCGACCTCTCTCCCACACCAGGCGATCGCCCCCTTGACAAATGAACGATTTCCTTAACCTTTCACCAATGCCTATTCCCTATTCCCTATTCCCAGAAACTTTGTACCTTATGAGTGTGAGAACCGCTATAGACCGATCGATCCCGATTCACCCAAACCCCAGAAAACAGATGATTTCCTTAACCCATCGCACCAAAATCGTCGCCACCATCGGTCTCGCCAGCCAGTCTCCCGAAACCATCCGGCACATGGTACGGTCGGGTATGAGCGTCGCGCGGTTGAACTTTTCCCACGGTAGCTACGACGACCACGCCCGGATGGTAGACCAACTGCGATCGATCTCCACAGAACTCGATATGCCCATCACCCTCCTCCAAGACTTGCAAGGTCCAAAAATTCGCGTTGGTCAGTTGCCAGATGGGGAAAAATGGCTCGAAAACGGCACTTCTATCACCTTAGTTCCGATCTCCGAATTTGACGGTCAACCCGATACCGTCGCCATCGACTATCCTCACCTGACCGAGGAAGCCACCCCCGGCACCCAAGTTCTTCTCGATGATGGTTTACTCGAACTCAAAGTCGAAGCGGTTTTGGGGAATGCCGTTCGCTGCCACATTATTGAAGGGGGAATTCTCAAAAGTCGTAAAGGGGTGAATTTACCCTCCTTGAATCTACGTTTGCCCTCCCTCACCGAAAAAGATAAACGAGATTTAGAGTTTGGTATCGCCCAAGGGGTAGATTGGGTCTCGTTGAGTTTCGTGCGCCAAGCCGAAGATATCCGCACCCTGAAAGCTTTTTTAGCCGAAAAAGGAGCAAGCGATACCCCCGTCATTGCCAAAATTGAAAAACCCCAGGCTATCTTCAACTTAGGTGAGATTCTCGACGAATGCGACGGGGTCATGGTAGCCCGTGGGGATTTGGGCGTGGAAATGAAGCCGGAAAAAGTACCGATGCTGCAAAAGCAGATTATTCGCACTTGCAACCAACGGGGACTTCCGGTCATCACCGCCACTCAGATGCTAGAAAGTATGATTGGTAACCCCAGACCCACCCGCGCCGAAGCCAGCGATGTTGCCAATGCCATCATCGACGGTACCGATGCGGTGATGCTATCCGGGGAATCCGCCGTTGGGGAGTATCCCGTCAAAGCGGTACAAATGCTGGCAAAAATCGCCACAGATATCGAACCCGACCTGAAATTTACCAACTATCCCCCCGCACTCACCGACGAAACCCACGCCATTAGCGAAGCCCTAAACACCATCGACGAGATTTTAGATTTGCGCTGTATTGCCTGTTTTACCACCACGGGTTACACGGCACTGATTGCCGCTGCAGAACGCCCGAAAGCCCCAGTGGTGGCGTTTACACCCGATCGCGAGGTCTATCACCGCTTAAACCTGGTTTGGGGCGTTAAACCCCTATTACTCGATGCGAGAACCAGTACCTTAGAGACGTTGCTCGATCGCATGGAAGCGAGTTTGGTTCGGCGAAATTTAGCAGTGCCGGGAGATAAAGTATTGATGTTGGGTGGCAGTCCCGTTCAGAAAGCGCGAGGCACGAATTTCCTCAAAATTCACTCAATTTCCGATCGGCTTGCCCAAAATTGATAGCGTGCGGGAGCTATTTTCTTCCGTCGCGATGGAATATTTACGCCTTGGATGACCATACCAACAAAAACCCGCTCTCGTTATTAGAGAGCGGGTTCTGGTACGAACAGGGTTACGCGACACCCGTCGTCCGGTTGTTAGCGAGTTCAAGCTAAAATCCCTTTAAAATCCGGGTTATTCGGGATTGGAATCAGAAGGATGGTTGCGAATTTGTTCGGCTTCGGGACAATCATCGGAAACAAGGGGTTCAACATTTCCCCGAGGAACGCTGGCGAGTTTCTGACTGACCGAACCAATACTTTCTAAACGAATCATTTCTTCCCAAGAACAAACCTCGTCCTCTTCATCAGTTTCGTAGCGTAGGGTTACTAAGTCTCCTTCAATATCTAAAACGCGCGCTTGGTCTATCCAACGTTGTTGATCTCGTAAGAATACACAAACTTCACGACCCTCACAACAGATTTGATACAACTTGCGATGTAACATATATCGATTCTCCTGAGCAGGTGACCGCTTCGATGAGGTTCAAGGCTCTAGACTACAGACCTAGTTTTGCACTCTCTCGAAAGAGGGCTTCATCGAAACTTAGTGCGCGATCGGCTCTAGTCTCGATCTGTATCGGTTCGATTCCTTGAAGTTCCTCAGAAGATCTGTTTGTCGGATCGGTTGGTCTAAAGCCGATCCCATAGGATGATATTTCCCACGAAAACTCGTTGAGAATTATCGAGCCGAACGCTGCCTTTTGAGGGAATACCACGATCGGTCTTACACGTTCTCGTCCGATCGAAGTTAGAGACCTATCGGTTTTTAACTAGTCGATCGGTAGCTTTCAAAACAGACTAGGTTAGTCGTTCTAGCTTTTCCGTATGTTCTACGATAGGAGAACGGCTCCTGCCGATTGGGTAAGATCGCTGCGGTCAGTTTTTTTGACCGACTGGAGCGATGATTTAGACTCGTTTCCAATACCGAGCTGCCAGTGCTACGTTTAGACTCTCAAAGCGTTGCCCGGATTCGAGCAGATACGGTGTTTGAGGTCGAGGACTTTGCATCCTGTGGCTTATGCTGCGATTGTAGCACAATGACTTTTCGTCGTAGGGGATCGCTTTTTTGAGATTGCTGCTGAGTTTTCCAAAAGCCGATCGCCAGCGAGATCGCTACAATGGTGGGTCGATCGACAACTTCAAGCCAGTGGTGTAACCGTTCGAGAAGATGAAGAACCG
>NZ_JADEXN010000024.1 GCF_015207075.1 Zarconia navalis LEGE 11467 | reverse complement strand
GTTTGGGGGGAGACCCCCCAAGGGCCGGGTTGCACGATCGAATATTGCGGTGCGATGTTGACAAAGCAACGATAACAGACCGTTGACACCATGCCACAGGGATACTACCCCGTCAGGATGAGGTAACCACGGGGCGATTCCCCCTACAAAATGACCATAACTTCCGAGACCACTAATCGAGAATTTTTACATCGATCGTACTGGAATTAAAGTTATAGGTGTCATCTTCCAATTCAATCAAGGTGCCAATTTTCAGTTTGCTATTTCCCAGTACCGGCCCGTCGTCAGTTATCGTGGCATTTCCCCCCAAGGTAATCATCAGATTGACGCTATAAAAGTTATCTCTAGGGTCGGGAAGGGCTTTGACGGAACCATCGGGTTGGGGAATCGCCAGGATTCGAGGTAAGGGTTCGACGGATTTGACATCTACCGTACCGTAGGGCTGATTGCGGATGACGATATTCGTTTTTCCCTTCTCTCTGAGGCGGGCGATTAGACTGTCGGGGTCCAGAACGCTCAACCCGCGAACGATCGTTCTAATTTCCACGGGTTTGGTCGTCGGTGCGAGTTGATTTTGCGCCACCGAACCGGACGTACCGGGAAAGAAAAAGATGCCCACCACCACCATCGCGATCACCAGGGCCGCACCGAGGTCGAGAATGCTAATTGTGCCAAATATGCGACCCTTCGAGTCTAATAGTTTCATAATCTCCCCAAATAATAATTTCAGTCGATCGTATCAGCAATATAGACCGATCGGATAATTGGCGCGATCGAGACCGTTCACTGATGCAATTGGGAAGAGCTTGGATGAGGAGAAAAGGAGGTTCCGAAGGGATTTTGCCCGATTGCCGTTTGGGTCGCCCCAGAGGTATTTTCTTTAGATGAATGGGTCGTATCTGGGGAGAGAACACCCGACATCGCTGCGGCTGGAGCTTGTAAAATCTTCGCGATTAAAGGGTTCTGGGCGATCTCCCGACGCTGGCGAACGAAATCCGAAATTTGCGCCCCCTCTAACTGATGGGTGTCTCGGTGCAGGTAAACCGAATGCAGGGCCAGTAAAGGTGCGAGAGCTTTGGGGTCGGCATCGATCCACTTTCCTTGCGATCGATCGAGCCATGCTTTCAGGTCGCGACTCGCCTTCCAATGACCCGGAATGGGCTTCCCATGGGAGCGAATCAGACATGTACGGGTTAACCCGAGGCGATCGCATTGCACCAGCCGCTTGAGTGTGGCCCCGACGGTTTGAGGGCGATCGCTTCCCATAACGGCAACGCCAATAGAGACCGAGCGATTTCCCTCGCGACCGAGGATTTTAAAATTGATGTAGTTGCAATTGAAGGTTTTGGGGGTGATGTCGTCAGAAACGGCTTCAATTTCGACTCCGGCGATGGTTTGTCCGATGGCGCATTGAAATCGAAAGCACAAAGCCGCAGCCATGGCGCGATCGTCTTCTAAAACGTCGCTCCAATCGTCGGCGACAGCGCGATCGAACACTTGCTCCACTCGTTCGAGGGGATCGATTTCAACGGGTTGGAAATTCGCCTCGCACCACTCAATTATCTCTGAGAGAGTGAGATTTTCTCGGATGAGGGCTTGAAGTTGAATGGCATCGAAGGGATAAACGGGGGTTGGGGGGATGAGGTGGCGCTCGCTATAGAAATCTTGCAGCCATCGCGCGATAATCGCCCCGATCGTTTCTGAGTCTGGGGTATCGAGTTCGATCGGTTCGCTCGCACCCAGGGAGCGACGCTTGCCCCAGAATGGCTCGAGCTTATCGTACCAAGTCGTCGGTGTCATCGCGCCGAGCAGGACGACGCCATACCGACGCTCTTTTTGACGGAGGCTCTCGCGGAGGCGATCGATGCAAGTAGCGATCGCTTGCTCTTTTTTTCTGACGGTTTCTTGGGGTTCGTCGGCGTCAAATCCATCAAAACAAATTGCGGCGATCGAATAATCCCCGATCGCCTGCAAAATTTGCAAGGTCATTTCCCAGGCTGCCGATTCTCGATTCTCCCAACTCCAATCGGGCAATCCCAACTCGTCGAGCTTCCACCCAGCCAGCTTGCGCCGGGCCAGCCAATTCCGGGCAAAAGGTGCGAGATCGTTGCAAAGCGTCCAGATCGTCGCCCGAATCGCATCTGGATGTTCGATATCCGGTTGGGCTTTAAACAGGATTTCCGTCACCTGATTCACCCATAATTGATTTTGAGCTAAAGAGCGATGGGTCAGTTTTCGGACTAACTTTTGAGGGGTTAAATTTGCCGAATCGGACTGAGTGAAAAACAAGGCTCGATTCACCCAAAATGCAGCCAGTTCTTGCCATTGCATCACCCCACTAGATCCGGTATATCTGAGGCTATTAACGATTTCGTACAAAAGTGAAGAGCGGATCGTATTGGGGTTGGTGAAGTGTTGGACGTTAACGTATAGGAATAATCCCTTGCCCCGCGCTCGCAGTCGATGGCGAAGGCGACCGATAAAATGGCTTTTTCCCATGCCAGACTCACCCAGAGCCGTCATGGAGCGAATCCGCTGACCGCTTTGCTCGACGCGATCGATTTCTTTCCAAACTCGATCGATCGCGCGATGATTGAAGGTTTCTAAATCCGGACAGTTTCGACCCCAAATTTCCGGTTCTCTGACCGTCGATCTCCCTTCAAATGGGTTGCCGCTTTCGATGGCTGCATTAATCTCTTTAATCGAAGCAATCGCGCGCTGTTCCATTTGATGGATTAAAAAGGGTTGAGAAAAAGAAATTTTTACATTGCTTTTTGTTTCTAATCTATAGACTATCTTTGCATTTGTCAACCTACAAAATATCGATCTCCAAGACCGATTGTTTTTCGATCGACATCCTAAAAATTGGCTTTTATCCTAAGTCTCAGTTTATGATATATTGAGATCGAAACTCGTCTTAAAAATCAGTACATTTACCTATCATTTGAATTGTGGCAACCCTTCTGAGAAACTGGAGCTATCGCTACGAGTGGATGTACGATGGAATCTCCAAGATCGCTGCATTGGGCGTGGGTGGAGAGGAGCGCTTTCGCCAATTAGCCCTAGAAGGACTGACGATCGCCCCAAATGCTAAAATTCTCGATTTGTGCTGCGGTGGCGCTCGGGCAACCCGGTTTCTGGTGGGGGAATCCCGTGATGTGGTAGGTTTAGATGCTTCGCCGCGCGCCCTCGAACGAGCGCGGCAAAACGTTCCCCAAGCGCAGTATGTTGAAGGGTTCGCCGAACAGATGCCCTTTGAAGATAATTGCTTTGATTTAGTGCATACCAGCGTAGCGCTCCACGAGATGAATTCCACCCAGTTGCAACAAATTCTCTGGGAAGTCTCTCGGGTTCTTAAACCCAATGGTATTTTTACCTTTATTGATTTTCACGCGCCCACTAATCCATTATTTTGGCCGGGACTGGCTGCATTTCTGTGGTTATTTGAAACAGAAACCGCGTGGCAGCTCATCGATACGGATCTAGTGGGTTTACTCTCCGCCATTGGATTTCAAAAAAGCGATCGCACTTTATACGCTGGGGGAAGTTTGCAGGTGATTCGCGCCCGGTTGTAAGTCGGTCAATCTCAATAAATACAACCAACACAACTGTTACAACTGTGCATTCAAACTTAACGCCGTTCCGACAATCTTCCTAAATATTCAATCGGAAATAGCGCGTTCCCGATCGAGTCTACGATCGGTATTGTCTTGAAGTTCCTATCAATTGAAACGATCGGCTAAAACTTCATTTTTGAATATCTCTAGAGCTTTTTTAGATCGGTTCTTTTCCAAAAAGAAATAGATCTATGTTCTGTCTTGAAAGATATTAATTTCATCTATTTTGCGTCTTCTAAGTCTCGAGCAACCCGAAAACCAACATGTTGATGAAAATTGCGACGGAACCAATTCCGGCAAGAGGGAGAAGCGTAGGTTCCCGTACTCGCCCAAGCTCCACCCCGCATTATTTTATGCTGAGTATCAAAAAAAGGAGCAGAATAATCTTCATAAAGAGGATGTGGCTTGAATCCCGGTAGCGGTTGAAAATCATCACTCAGCCACTCCCACACATTTCCCCGAATATCGTAGAGTCCAGAAGGACTTTGGGCAGATTCTAAGCGACCCACTGGACAAGGAGAACCCAACTTGATATTAAGATTGAAATCCCGATCTTCCTCGCCCTGAGACGCAACCTTCCATTCGGCTTCACTCATTAAGCGGACTCCCCGACCCAGCCAGCAACAGTAAGCCATCGCTTCATAATGATTGACTTCGACAGGCCAGTCAAGAGGCAAGTCGATCTCATCAAACATGGCTCGATATTTATAACATTTATAGCCACTATTGCTGGGTATCCAGAATTTGGGGTGTTCGATGTTGTATTGCGTCTTCCAACTCCAGGATTCTTCATCCCAGAATTCCCGATTTTCGTAACCATTCGCCTCCACAAACTTCAGGAATTCCCCATTGGTGACGAGATACTGACTCGCTAAAAAGGGTTTCACTTCCACCTTCCGACTGCCGTATTCGATATCCCAGCCGTAAGTCGAAGCATTTTCCGGTTTGCCTAATTGAGCGACTCCACCTGCAACCCGAACCATTTCATTGTCTGGAATTGTGCCGTGGGTCGTTGCATATTGCCAATATTCCGGACGTTCGAGCCGATTTACGGGCAGTTGCCGAATCAGCATGGAAGATGTTTCAAAATGAACGCGGTTGTGTTCCATCCCCATCATTAAAGCCCAGAGGGGATGATTTTGCTCGATGGGGAGATTCAGTGGTGCATTCTCGATCGCGCCTACCACTTCTGCTTTGGCTTTGTCTCGATACTGCCAAACATCTTTGACTTGGGGCCACTGCACGTCTTGCATGGCTCGATCGAGTTCTTCTGGAGTTGTCGGATCTACACCGAGTTCAAACAAAATTTCGTATTTAGGGTTAATGCGCTTCTCTAATAATCCAACCCGAACTAATTTATTGATGTAGAAGACAGGAGAATGACCTAAATAGAAAATCAGACGGTTTCTTAAAGGATCGGGGTTGATATAAAATGTCTCTTCCCCCACCAGACTTTTCATGAGAACTTCTTCGAGTTCCCAGGAATTCTCAAAGTAGTTGAGCAGAGTTTCGCGATCGCACTTGTCAAGTTGCAGAGGTTGAATCGATTTGAGTATATCCATTTTCCTCGATGATTTTTTAATGAAGTCAGTCAGTCAAAAATAAAGTCAGTCCATTTGTAGGCTCGGGTTTAGCAAAAAGGCTTTAACATCACTTACCTTCAAAACTTGCCAGACACATATAAATTTATTTCTGACTACTGACTGAATCTCTAAGTTATGACTTCTGAGAAAGTATCAATCCAAACCACTCTTGCGGATCGGTCCACACAGCGAGCGGTTTAAAACCTTTTACCTGGAGTTCCCTTTGTATGACCTCTAAATTAAACTTACGAGAAATTTCTGTCTCGATCGTTTCTCTAGCTTTAAACTCAACCGTAAGATCGAGTTTTTCTAGGCAGACAGTATGAGTTTCCAAGCATCGCAAATGCATCTCGATTTGATTTAGACGATTGTTGTAAAAGGCCCAGTGTTCAAACCGCTGAATGTCGAAATTACCTGCAAAGCGCTGGTTTAGATGCTCTAGCATATTAAGATTGAATTGTGCTGTCACTCCCCGAGCGTCATTGTAAGCAGCTTCTAGTATCTGTTTGGGTTTTTGTAAATCGACCCCTAGTAAGAAATACTCTCCCATATCTAGAGCGGCTAGAATTTGGGAGAAAAAGCGATCGCATTTCTGGGGCGTCAAATTCCCTAGCGAACTTCCCAAGAAAAAAATCATCCGAGATGGCAAAGATGTCGGCTTGAGTTGGGCAAGCGCTTGTTCGTAGGTTCCCACCAATCCTTGAATTTTCAATGAAGGATAATCTTGCAGTAAGTCGCAAGCACTTTCTGTTAAAATTCCTCCGCTCACATCAATGGGTACGTATCTCAACTTATTTCCTAAGGCTTGATAAGCATCTAACAGCAAACGAGTTTTTGTTGAACTCCCACTGCCTAATTCAATCAATTCGCAAGCCCCTGTCATTTTGGCAATTTCATGACTAAATTGGCGTAAAATCCATGCCTCTGTGCGAGTTGGGTAATATTCGGGTAATTCACAAATTTGTTCGAAGAATTGAGAGCCACGATCGTCGTAGAAATATTGGGGTGGTAGGGATTTAGGATTTTGAGTTAACCCACTAATAACATCTTGCCCATCTACAGTTTCGATCGCCCAGGCAGAACTTTTAAGATCGTAAATCTGTAGACTTTCTTTTGGGAAAAAAATATTTTCTTTTCTCGATTTTACTTTTTCCAAAGACTTATCCCTGATACATTAAACACTCTTAAATAATACACTAAAATGTTTTTTGTGTACTTTTATTTCGATTTTTTTATGAATTCGAGAAATTAGTAAAAAATAATAAATGGTTAAATTTTATTGCTTTCATTTTTTCGATAGACAAGCAGTTAGTTCGTGTTGAGTTTAGTAAAAGTGAGGTTTATTTATGATATCAAAAATAAACTTAAATAATTATAAAAATTTAACTAACCAAATTATATTTTAAAATACAAAAAACTGCTTTTAAACCATCTTTCCATCCTATTTTTTTTCCTTCTTGATAAGTTCGACCGTAATAAGAAATTCCCACTTCGTAAATACGGCAATTCATCTTAGAAACTTTTGCTGTTAGCTCCGGTTCGACACCAAATCGAGATTCTTCAATTTTAATTCCTCGAATAATTTCACTTCGGAATGCTTTGTAACAAGTTTCCATATCTGTCAAGTTAATATTCGTAAGCATATTCGATAACATCGTCAGAAACTTATTGCCCACCATATGCCAGTAGTACACCACTCGATGGGGACTACCCCCCATAAAGCGAGATCCAAAAACTACATCGGCTTTACCATCGAGAATCGGTTGAATCATGACAGAATAGTCTTGAGGATCGTACTCTAAATCGGCATCTTGCACGATCGCAATATCTCCAGTCACCAAGCTAAATCCCGTATTCAGAGCCGCTCCTTTTCCCAGGTTTTTGGAATGATATGCGACTCGATCGACTTGGGGTTCGATCGTCGATTTTAAAATATCTCGAGTTCCATCAGTGGAATAGTCGTCTATAATAATAATTTCTACATTTTCGATGGGACAAGCTTTAACAGATTTAACGACTTCTTGAATTGTTTTTATCTCGTTATAGCAAGGAATGACGACACTGAGCTTCATGGAATTCCACGAAAATAAAACCTCATGATTATAGCAACTTCCCGAACGATCGTGAAATCGATCGAAAGTAAAATAGACTGAGAATTTAATTTTTATAGTTTTAGAAAAAAAACAAGACCCGATCGTCAACGTGGCAATGTGCGATCGCATCAAAATCTCGAGAAGCTCTACAAGCTTGGTATCGCCTGATGTCCCTCGACTTCAACCTCCTTATCGACGGAGCTTTAAATCTTGAAACACCGACCACAGAAGGCGTAAGAGACCAATCTCACTTTTTTTTTCGTCATCTGAGACTTTTGGTGAACTATAGTTGAAATGAGCATTTATCGATCGGGACATCGAACCAGCGATTAGGGCTATTGACTGCGGTCGTTGATGAGACGAACAATCAGCCCTTACCTTTCTTATCTTGACAAAGACAATCGATCGAGATAATACCCGTCAAGTCATTGGAAAGTAGAACGTAATTCGAGAAATACAACCATAGTCCTCGCTAAATTTTCATGAAGTTTCAGCACCATCGATCGACCCCAAAAGTTTCTATCCTCGTCAGCGACTTATCTAAAAGCGGTGCCGGACGATGGGGTGGAGCCGTTCGGACTTTTTTACTGGCTCGATCGATCCAAAATCTCGGATACGAGGTGGAAATTTTAGGGTTTATTTTTGGCGATGAACCGCCAGATTCAATTCCGAAAGACTTACCCTTTAAAACAGTACCGGGAAAAAACTATCCTGGATTTCTAGCCTCTGCAACCCAACTTTTATCCCAAATTGAAGGTGATATTCTTTACGCCCTGCGACCCAAACCCACAACCTTCGGACTTGCATTACTCAAAAAAATGCAAACCCAATGTCGCGTTATTTTAGACATTGATGATTGGGAGCTGAGCTGGCATGGCGGAGATGATTGGAAATATCAACCAAGCCTGAAGCAATTTGCCCGAGATATTTTAAAACCCAATGGTGCCTTGAGATATCCCGACGCTCCCTTTTATCTGAAGCGAATGGAAAGCATGGTGTCTCGGGCCGATGAAATTACAGTTCATACTGAGTTTTTGCAAAAGCGTTTCGGTGGGGTTTACGTTCCCAATGGCAAGGATACGAGCTTATTTGAACCCGAAAAGTACGATCGAGAAACCAGCAAAAAGAAATACGGGCTGTCAGGATATCGAATTTTAATGTTTCCCGGCGCGCCTCGACCCTATAAAGGGGTTGAAGACGTACTCGTCGCGCTCGATCGACTTGCCTGGCCCGATCTGAGATTGGCGATCGTCGGTGGCAGCCCTTACGACGACTACGATCGCCAACTCCTGTCTCGCTGGGGACGGTGGATTGTCAAATTGCCCACCTGTCCGGTGGAACAAATGCCAGAAGTGGTGGCGGCAGCGGATATCATCGTCGTTCCCCAACGAGACGTACCCGCCGCGCGGGCGCAGTTTCCCCTCAAACTCACCGATGCCATGGCAATGGCCAAACCGATTTTAGCAACCCGCGTCGGCGATATTCCGACCATCATTGAGGATGGAGGTTTTCTCGTCGACCCGAGTTCTCCCGAACAAATTGCCGAACAAATTCAGTGGATTTTCGAGCATTTAGAGGATGCCCGAGAACGAGGCAGCAAAGCCAGAGAGCGGTGCGTCGAGCATTACAGCATTAATGCCATGTCTGAAAAACTCGCTCCTTTATTACAGTCGTCAAAAGTATCTAAGCTAAGATAGAAGACGGGATGAATCGTCGAGTTTCGTTTTAACGTTAACTTCAAAATTAACTTTCGATTGCCAGACTTAAGTTATCCCTCTATCAGTCGATCTAAAAAAATCGATCGCGACTAAAAAATGGTATCTAAAATAATAGATCGAAACTCAATCTCATGCCCGGATTAATTGGCTTTTCTAACGCTGCATTTTCAAATTTTAAAATTAATAATATTTTGCATCAGATGCAACAGACGATCGCCCATCGCGATTTTTATTGCCACGATCGCTTATTTATCGATGAATGGGTCAGTGGAAGCCGAACTCATCTCAATATTTTTCAAGCCGAAGCTCAACCCGATACCAAAGCCGGTTATTCTATTTGGTTAGATGGAGAATTTTATCATCGAGAGAATGCAACCTTTCAAGAGCCCAAGATTAGCGATGCCGAGTGGTTCTTAAGTCAGTATCAAAACTATCAAAACTTTGACTTTTTAAAAGCGATCGATGGAATTTATGCCGCTGTTTTATACGACACGCACCAACAAAAGCTACACTTAATCTCCGATCGTTACGGACTGCGCCGCTTGTACTGGACAGTCTACCAAAACTCTCTAGTTTGGACATCCGAACTCAAAGCACTGTTGGCGCTTCCGGGATACCAGCCGAAAATCGATCGCGCAGCGGTAGAAGATTTTTTAGGGCTGCGGTATATTATCGGCGATCGAACGTGGTTTGAAGGGGTTGAACTGCTACCTGCTGCTACTGTTTTAACTTGGGATTTGCAAGAAACATCGCTTTCTCGAAAACGATATTGGTGGTGGGATGAAATCACTCCTGTGACGGGAAAGATCGATGAAGCGGAAATTGTCGAAGAACTCGGACGAATTTTTATCGAAGCTGTTGAAAAACGCATTTTTCAGAGAGAACGAGTGGGTATTACTTTAAGCGGTGGTTTGGATTCTCGAGCGATTTTAGCCGCGATGCCCAATAGCAATTCAACGATTGAGGCAGTCACTTACGGACAAAAAAACTGTGACGATCTTCGGATTGCAAAGCAAGCCGCTCGTTTGAAGAAAGCAAATTTCCATCCCATCGAAATTGATGGAGAAAACTGGTTGCAATCGAGAGTACGAACGGTATGGGAAAGCGATGGCTCGTGTAGTTTAATTCATATGCAGTTTCTTTCGGCTTTGAAGAAAATTTTCGATCGGAACTTGTTTGATATTAACCTCCATGGAGCCTGGGGAGATGGCGTGAATGGAGGGCATTTTTTTGATGCTGATGCATTGGACTATTTCGTGCAACGACGACTGGGATTAGAGCGATTCGCCCGCTCGGAAAATCACCGACAATCGGTTCTGGCTCGGTTCGGCAACTATTTCGAGCAAATCGGTTCCTCCGCTCATATTTTGTCGGTCGATAATCGAATGCGATCTTTTACCTTTAAAGATATCCGGATCGGTTTAATTAATGGTTTGGAGTCGAGAACGCCATTTATCGACAATCAACTTCAAGAGTTTTTATACGCACTTCCCGAAGCGATCGTGCGAAACTCTAATCTCTATCACCAGATGTTACTCGATCGATTTCCTGAGTTTTATCGAACGATTCCTTGGCAAACGACAGGTGAACCGATTGGTGAGCCGAGTCTAGTTCATCAAATAGGGAAACTCTCCCAAAAAGCGATCGAAAAGTTAGAGCGAACGTTCCAAAAAGCGGGTATTTCTTTACCTTTAGCCGAGCGCCGTAAAAAAATAAATCCCAACAAAGAGTTTGCCAATCCAGCGAGTTGGATGAGACAAGAACCCGCTCGGACTCTTTTTGAAAAACTACTCAATCATCCATCAGCTCTATATCCAGAGTATCTCGATCGAAAACAAGTGAAACAGGATTGGCACGAGCATTTACATGGTAAAAATTTAGCCGATCGTTTAAGTTTGACGATAACTTTAGAGTTGTGGTTGCAACAGCTTTTTGAAAAACGATATCGAACGAATTTCATCGAATAAAAATAAACACTTTCGTAATGCAGACAAAAGATTGCTTCTTTTCGCCGAATATTCATCAATAAATGTCATCAAGAAATCTCATTATAAAATTTGCTCTCAGACACCCAATCCTGGTTGTCTTAACAATTATATTTGGATTGTCAGGTGCTATTTTTAACGGCATCGGCACAGCTCTAATCGTCCCTCTTTTACTAAGTTTTTTGGGACAATCCCTAGAACTTCCAGGAGGGCCACCAATACTTCAAAAATTTGTATCCTTACTCGATGGGTTTTCTCCAGACAATCGATTACTTTTAATGACGGCGATCGTTCTTGCCGCCATCACTTTAAAAAATGCATCTATATATGCCAATAGCGTTTGTTCCGGCGCGCTGTCCCAAGCTTTAGTGCTATCTCTTCGTAAAGAAGCGATCGATCTTATTTTTCAAGTCGATTTAGATTTTTATGCCAAGCATCGAACCGGTGATATTTTAAATCGGGTGAATACCGAAGTGGCTAGAACCAGTTCGGCGATTCGGGCGGGAACGAGTATTGTTTCTAATATTTTAACAATTTCGGTTTTAGTTGTTTTCTTGATTTTTATTTCTTGGCAACTGACGATCGTCTCTGTTTTTGTATTGGGCTTGGTTGCTTTTATTAACCAATATTTTGTTGTCAGGGCAAAAAAATACGGCCAGTTGCTTTCTAAAAACTCCAGTAAAGCATCGGTTGCCCTACAGGAAATATTAAATGGGATTCGACTGATTAAAGCGACAGGAAACGAAGAGTCTGAATCAAAGCAGATTAAAGAGACTCTTCGCAGACGAGAATCTGCTGAGTTTAAATCTCTTGCTAACTATGCGATTATCGCTCCTGTTAATGAAATTAGTGGACTTGTCACTTTTCTAGCTATTGTTATCTTGGGAGGACAGTTTTTGTCAGCTCAAGTTGAGACTTTATCTTCGGTTCTTCTCACTTATACGATTATTTTATTTCGGCTTTTGCCTTATATCGGCAAGTTAAATAGCGATCGCAGTAAATTCTCAAATACATCCCCCAGCGTCGAAATCTTAGCCGATTTTCTGCGACGGGATAACAAACCTTTTATGTCCAACGGTTCGCTTCCTTATTCCCCCATACAAGACGGAATTTGTTTTGAGGGCGTATCGTTTCGCTATCCCGGACATGACGAATTCGTTCTCAAAGAAATCGATTTGTGGATTCCCAAAGGAACGACGATCGCCCTGGTGGGTGCATCCGGTGCGGGCAAATCTACCGTTGCCGATTTGCTGCCCCGATTTTACGATCCCACAACAGGTCGCATCACCATTGACGGTCGCGATCTGCGGGAGTACGATCTCAAATCCCTGCGCCGATCGATGGGAATCGTCAGTCAGGATACCTATTTATTCAATACATCCCTAAGAGAAAATATCGCCTACTCCCGCGAGGATGCCACGGAAGAAGACATTATTAACGCTGTCAAACAAGCCAATGCCTACGAATTTATCGTCCAACTCCCGGAAGGATTCGAGACTCAGGTGGGCGATCGCGGCGTGCTGCTTTCGGGAGGTCAGCGACAGCGATTGGCGATTGCTCGCGCCCTCCTCTACAACCCAGATATTCTGATCTTAGACGAAGCCACCAGTGCCTTAGATACGGTATCTGAAAAACTGGTACAGCAAGCCATCGAAACCTTGAGTCGCGATCGAACCACCCTTGTGATTGCCCATCGTCTCTCCACCATCCAAAATGCCGATCGAATTGCGGTGATGGATAAAGGCAAAATTGTCGAACTGGGCACTCACGATGAGTTACTCGCCCAGGGCGGTTACTACGCCAACTTATATCAGGTGCAGTTTTCCACCGAAAGTCAAGATGCTATTGAAAGAGCGCGTTTGGAAACGCTGATGGATACGTCCTATGAGGTGAGAACTCGCCTGAATCCCACCATCGGTTTTTTGAATTTACTCGCTGACGATTTGCTCGATTCTCACGAAGAGCGAAAAGAGATTCTTTCTGAGGCTTACGAGTCAGCCGTTCGCCTCCTCAAAACATTACAGTATCTCGAAGATAGTGCTAAAGATAAAGAGAGGCAAACCAAAGAGCGTCAAAACAATCCCTAAAATATCATTTTTTTTCTCTCCAGTGTTGAACGAACTGCTCAATATTTAACTTGAAAAATGCAGAAATACTATACTTTTTTTCTTCGAGATACGCTGCCTAAATCCGAAGCTCATATCGGTCAAGTGGTTCAATCTGCAAATGCCGCTGCTAATTTAGGATTTCGGGTCGTTTTACTCTATTTAAAAAAGGGATGGAAGGCAGCGCGACCCATTGATTGGATCGCACCCTTTCAACCCACAAAACCCGATCGCCTTTTAGCCGGGTTCTATAACATTCAAGAAAAGCTCGAGGTTTTACCGCTATCGATGCCTTGGCCCATCGATGCGGTTGAAAGTAAGTTGACCAGTTCGAGTACTTTTGTTTGTAAATATTACCTTCGAGTTCATTTGCGCGATCGCCTTCAAATCGTCCACAGTCGAGATTGGAACTTCGTCAAAGCAGCGGTTCAAAATGGCATTCCGGCAATTTACGAACACCACCACATCGAACAGAAAAAATTCGAGCCGGAAATTGTCAATCATCCCCTCTTCCAAGTTGCCGTTACCGTTGCCGACTCCGTCTTGGAAAACCTGCTCGAAAATGGAATGCCTCCGAAAAAAGCGATAAAACTCCACAATGGATTTAGTCAGCTTTTCCACGTCAGGCATCCCCAACAAGCACGAGAATGGCGACAAAAGTTAATCTCGGGCGATCGCACCCATCTGGTTGTCTATTCCGGTAGCTTGTACAAATTCAAAGGCATCGACTTACTCATCGAGGCGGCAAAGGAATTGCCCCACGTCCAATTTGCCCTCGCCGGCGGCCCGGACTCTCAAATCGAAGCTTACCAGAACGCCATTCGCCAGCAGCAAGTCTCAAACGTCACCTTAGTTGGGTGCTTACCTCAGTCTGAACTTGCCGGACTGTTGCAGGCGGCGGATGTATTGGTCAATCCTCACCTATCCGGAGAAGCGGCCAATTTCACTTCTCCACTGAAGTTATTCGATTACATGGCCGCCGGAAAACCGATCGTGGCGAGCAAAATTCCCCCCTTGAAGGAGTTCGAGTCTTCCCCCCTGATTGCCGGGTGGTGCGAACCCGACGATCCGTCGGCTTTTTCGGGTTGCCTGCAAAGGGTTCTGGAAAAATATCCCCATTGGAACGAAGCGTCCCTTCACGATCCTCGCTTAGTCGGGGAATTTTCTTGGGAACGCCGCATTTCTAAAATTCTCGATCGGGTGGATACCGCCCTGTGCCCAGTATCTCGTTAGCGTCGGGTTCAAGGTTGGGTCAAACAGTAGATCGTCTGGGTTTCAAGGCGATCGCAGGCTTCGGAGGGCAACTGACCTGGCGTGAGGGCGAGTCGATCGAGTTGTACTTTCAAACTCGTCATCGGATCTTCGCCTTTAGACACCAAAAACTCGAATTTACTAATGCAGTCCCATCGGGCTAAATCGTCGAGAATTGGAGCGATCGCCTTGACGTAGGGATGCCCTGCATCTTGATACCAATCGGGTTCGGCTAAATCCGGTTGATCGAAACCTAAGTGAATGGTTAAAGAGGGTTCGTCAAATAGTGCCAGCCCGACCGGACGCATTTCCTCTTGCACGAGAAGGTGCTGGACCTGGGCGAGATACCGCAGTTTTTCCAAGCGCTGATAGTGTTCGGTGACGGGCGGTTCGTCTTTCCAGTGGACGGCAAGGGTGACTAAATAGGTTTGCAGCAACAGGTGCCCTAGCTTTTTGGCTTTCGTTGCCAGATAGGTGGAATTATAATCGTTGGCTTCGATGAGCAGGGGCACCCGATCGATCACTTCAATCCCATACCCCTTCAAGCCCGCAATTTTACGCGGGTTGTTGGTAATCAAACAAATCTTGGTCACGCCCAAATCGTTGAGCATTTGCGCCCCCACGCCGTAGTTGCGCAAGTCTGCCGGGAAACCCAGTCGTTCGTTGGCTTCGACGGTATCTAGGCCCATATCCTGTAGGGAATAGGCTTTGAGCTTGTTAATCAACCCAATACCCCGTCCCTCTTGGCGCAGATACACCACTACGCCCGTACCCCGCTGTTGGATCATTTTCAACGCCGCCTGAAGCTGCATCTGGCAGTCGCAGCGCAGGGAACCGAGGGCATCTCCCGTCAGGCATTCTGAATGTACCCGTACCATCACCGGGCGATCGCCAAATTCAGCGGGATCTCCTTTGACGATCGCCACGTGTTCTGTGTTGTCAAGCAGGTTTCGGTAAGCGTAAATCTGGAATTCCCCAAACTGGGAGGGTAACTCGGCGATGGTTTCCCGCTTGATAAACCGTTCGTTTTGCAGGCGATAGCTAATCAAATCGGCAATGCTGATAATTTTGAGTTGATGGTGGCGGGCGTACTCCATCGACTCGCGCAACCGGGCCATCGATCCGTCTGGGTTTTGAATTTCACAAATGACCCCCGCCGGGTACAAACCCGCCAGTCGCGCTAAGTCTACCGCCGCTTCGGTATGACCGGCACGTTTGAGAACGCCCCCCTCGCGCGCCCGCAGGGGGAAAATATGGCCGGGTCGGGTGAGGTCTTCGGGTTTCGCGTGGGGGGCGATCGCCACTTGGATGGTGCGAGCGCGATCTTCGGCGGAGATCCCCGTGGTTACCCCCAAATGCGGCGCGGCATCAATGCTGACGGTAAACGCCGTTTGGTCGGGGGCGGTGTTGTTGGTCACCATCAGGGGCAGCTCGAGAGCGTCCAAACGCTCGGCATTCATCGCCAAACAGATCAGACCTCTGGCTTCGACGGCCATGAAGTTGATCGTATCTGGGGTGACGAACTGCGCGGCGCAGATGAGATCGCCCTCATTTTCCCGATTTTCATCATCGACGACGACGATCGTGCGTCCGGCTTTGAGTTCGGCGATCGCGGATTCGACGGAGTCAAACTTAAAGGATTGGAGAGAAGCGGCTTGAGAGGGTTCCACAGAGTGATGGGATTGAGTAGACACGGGAGCGATCGGCGCAACCTAGAAGACGCAATGGTGGTTCGCACGCCTAGGTGGCTTGAGTAAACTTTTCTTAAGTTTATCTCATAATCGATTGTAGCTGGCTCGATTTCTCCAAAAAGTAGGGAAATTTCGATGGGTTTGGGTACGTCATCCGCACCTGGGCAATGGTTTGAAAACTGTCAAAATAGATAAGTACCTTCTTTTATCTTGGGTTGTTGTGTTTGTCAAGTTTGCAACCCGAAAAAGCCCGAACCCACGATTCTTGGCCTGGCAATCGTCAAACTTCCGAATCTGAAGAGGCAAATCGCTAAAAGAAACCTCATTCTAGGGAGTTTTAGATATCTACTCCTCTAGTTTTTTACCTACCTACAATTGGTTCAAAGTCAAGTAATATGATGCGATTTTTTAGATTGACTCATTCCTATCGCCAAATAGCCACTCACGTTTTTACGCTTTTTCTCGGGGCGATCGTCACCCTGGGAACTTTACAAGTCTTGCCCTCTGATGCGGCGACCATTGCAGCGCCTCGGGAGATCGCCCAAGCGCTACCGACGCAATCCCCCCCATCGAGTCATAATTTCGTAACGGCGGCAGTCGATCGGGTGGGTTCTGCGGTGGTGCGAATCGACACCGAACGGACTGTCACCCGCGACCTCGATCCGTTTCTCGACGATCCCTTTTTCCGGCGCTTTTTTGGGGATGATTTCGAGCCTCAGTTTCCTCGAGAACAGCTTCAGCGCGGCCAAGGCTCGGGTTTCATTATCGACGATCGTGGAATTATCCTCACCAACGCCCATGTCGTCGATCGAGCAGATCGAGTGACGGTGACCCTTAAAGACGGACGCACCTTCGAGGGGGAAGTGCGGGGAACCGATACGGTGACAGATTTGGCCGTGGTAAAAATCCAGGGCGATCGATTGCCCGTCGCACCCTTGGGAGATTCTTCCCAAATTCAGGTGGGAGACTGGGCGATCGCCGTGGGCAACCCCCTGGGACTCGATAACACTGTCACCCTGGGCATCATCAGCACCCTGAGCCGTTCCAGCGCCCAAGTTGGGATTCCCGACAAGCGCTTGGACTTCATCCAAACCGATGCGGCGATCAATCCCGGCAATTCGGGTGGGCCGCTGCTTAACGATCGCGGGCAGGTGATTGGAATTAATACCGCCATTCGACCCGATGCCATGGGAATTGGGTTTGCCATTCCTATCGATACGGTAAAGCCGATCGCCGACCAACTGGCAAAGGGTGAATCTGTTGCCCATCCGTTCGTGGGGATCGAGATGCGAAGCATTACCCCATCGGATGCCGCTCAACTCAATAGCGATCCCAATTCCTTATTCCAAGTACCTGAAAGAGAGGGGGTTTTAGTCATCAGAGTTTTAACCAACACTCCGGCTGCCGAAGCGGGGATTCGGCGCGGCGACGTCGTTTTTGAAATTGACGGTCAGCCGGTTACTAGCGCCCAACAGTTGCAGGGAATTGTGGAACGTAGCGGCGTGGGAACGACCTTGCAGTTTAAACTCCAACGGGGCGATCGCACCGAGCTAATTTCAGTGCGCACGGGAGAATTGAGACAGGCTCGGTAATTTAATTTATTGAGAGTCGATCGATACCTTGGGCAAAATATTGCCATAAATAAATAGGGAAGACAAGCTAGATCGGTCTTCCCTATTTATTTATGGCGATTTGTGTTTGTGGAAGCGAATTCCGAGAAAGATATCGTAGACAAAATTAAAAAAGTTTTTTCCCCCTTGAAAGATGCCTAAAGATTGGGGAGATCCTTTTTCGTCAAGCAAAGGTTTAGTGGCTCGATAAGCTCCTTGGTAAGCGTACCAGGGAATTGAGGGCCACAGGTGGTGGATTAAGTGGTAGTTTTGACCCAGAATCATCACGTTGAGAATTGGACTGGGATAGACTCTGGCATTTTTCCAGCGATCGCGTTCTTGAAAGGGGCGGTGCGGCAGATAGTCAAAAAATAAACCCAGGGCTAACCCAACCACCAAAGCTGGGGCGAACCAGAAGTTGAGAATGTAACTCAAAAAGCCCAGTCGAACGGAAAGATAAATCAGGCTGGCAACGAACAATCGGCTGAAAAACCACTCCAGGAGTTCGTTTTTACGCCACAATCGCCGTTTGAAGAAGAAGATCTCGTGATAGAAGAATCGGGCGGCAATCAGCCACAAAGGACCTCCCGTCGAGACAAAATGATCGGGGTCGTTTTCGGGATCGTTAACGTGGGCGTGATGCTGGAGGTGAACTCGGGTAAAAACGGGAAAAGCAAAGCCGAGCATCAAAGCGCTGCCATGTCCCATCAGGGCATTTGCGACTCTGTTTCGATGGGCGACGTTGTGGGATGCATCGTGGATGACGGTTCCGGCCATGTGCAGTGCCAGCACGTTCATGATAAAACAGCACCAAGGCCACCAGCCCCAGCACCAATAGCCCAATGTTGAGAAGACCACCACAGCGATCGCACCAATAAAAAGCAGCAGGGTGGGGTTGAAATTTCCGGGGGGGCCCATAAATTCTTTGGGAACAGTCAGTGGCTTGTGCGCCTCCGATATCACAGTCTCAGCTCCTTTTTCTCTATCTTGACGTTTCAATCGATTGTAAAATTTTGTGAAATTTTATGAAATGGTTTATTTCGGTTAAGGCAACTCGTTCGCGCCATTTCGGTGAAATTGGCAGCCGCGATCGCGGTCTTTCTTAACCATTTCAGACAAGAATCTTAATAAAATATATCAAAGAGTCGAGCTTTGGCAGATAAATTCGGTCGATCGAGCAGATTTTGCCCGTTTTGGGGGAACTTTTTCAGATGGGAAACGGTCTTGTTGGGCTAAATACGTTAGCCCACCGAAACAAAAACTCGCTCGAGTCGGATCTAGACAAATTGTTGCTGCTGGGGGGGG
>NZ_JADEXN010000023.1 GCF_015207075.1 Zarconia navalis LEGE 11467 | reverse complement strand
AACTTCCCGCCCTCATCCCCCCACCGCAGCCAGTAACCCTGACGGTTTTCGCGAGTGCCTTGCCAAACCCCCAGAAAAAGCTGCATTGACTGTATCCAGAAGCGTCCGTTTTCGTTGGCCGATTCCAAACGATAGCGTCCGGTTTCGCCGAGACGATAGAGTTCTAACGTGCCCGTTTCGAGATCGAAAATGCCGTAATTGGGTACTTGCAAAATCCGTTCGTAGAAGAAGAATTTCCCCGGCGGATAGGTTTCTTTGACGGAATACTCGCCACCGTCGGTATCGGAGAGAAACTCCAGAACGATCGCCGGTAGTTCCCCCTGAAGGCGAGGAGTGTAGCTGCGAACCACCTCCTCTCGGGGAACGGCGATGTGGGGAATATAGGCCCAATCTGGGGCTTTGACGACAAATTTGCCATTCAGGGTGGCGCAAATGCCGTAGTTGGTGGGGGTGAGGGCGGTTTCGGGCAGCCTTCCGGCAAGCTGCAAGCTGGCGGTTAAAGCCGCAGCCAGGGCAGGTTGGTCGATATTATCCACGGGGTCGTCGGGCAATACGAAATCATCGGGTAACTTTTCCCAGGTGATGTTGTTAGTGGGGGAGGTGGCTAACATGATGATTTGCGCGGACGCTCTAAATATTCACTAATCTATCGCAACTTCATTCGATCGCCGCGAAGAAACCTCGATAAATCCCGTCGAGTTGTTCGACTTGGGAACGAACCTCTGTTTCTAGGGTTTGCAAACGCGAAACCTCTGCGTCGCGATCGATTTGACGAGATTCTTTTTGGTCTAGCAAATTGTCGAGTTCGGCTTTGCGAGAGGCAATATCGCCATCGATGCGCCCGATGACTTCTCGTTCGTAATCTTCAAAACCGGCGATAACGGTATCGTAAATCCCCTGCTGTTGCTCTTGGGCGAGTTGGGGTAAATATTTGACGAACTCTTTTTTAGTGGCTCGAATTAGCTCTTGGCGGGCTTTATCCACTTGAAACGTGCCGACTCCCAAACCGAGTAAAGGAATACCCCAAATTCCGATCGAGGCTAATAAGCCGCCGGAAAAAATTAGTAAAAAGCTACTAATTCCAATTACCCCTAAATAGTTGACGAGGATATTCTTCCAATCGAATCCGGCACCTGCTAGAACCACACCGGCAACATTTCCCGTCGCCAGGGAAACGAAACCCATCGCCCAGTTTGCCCATCCGGGGGCGATCTTTTCATCTTCGAGCATCCCATGGACGCGAACGTTTTGCCCGATGGATTTTTCCGAGATCGAATCGATAATTTGGGTGTATTGGGTGCCGTAACTCGATGCACTTTGCGCCAGTTGAGAAAACGCCTTGCTTAAGTCTCGTTCGGCAGTGCGTTCCCAGGCTAGAACTTTCTCGTTGATATAGCGCTCGAAGGCTCGTTGAAATTGCGTTTTGAACTCGTCGCGTTTCCCTTGACTGAGAGCATCGAGAAACTGTAACTCTGGCTGGTAGCGAACGAAGTCTGTTTCAAAGGTGCTGCCTAGGTCTAAAATGTACGATCGAAACGACTCGGAAATTTCTTTAGCTTGACGATCGCGAGTTTGGTGAATTTCGGCTTGGAAGCGATCGCGAATCTCTTTGAGTCGATCGAATTCCGGTTGGGTCGATCGAATCCGTTGTTTCAATTCTTCTACATTTCGATCTAATAATGGAATGCGCCGTTCGATCGCTTTTCGCAAGCGGTTATGTGCTTGGGAACCTAGGGTGCGGGCTTGTCGCAGTTCGGCAACGGCACGTTCTTGGGTGAGAAATGTATTTAAAGCGTTGGATAAAGCCGGTAAACCCGTTTCTTCGATGGGGCGATCGGGAAATTTGAGCTTCTGTCGCAATGCATTCAGCGCCGACACTTCAAAAACCCACTCCTCGTAGAAATTTTGTCCGTCAACCTGACAGTATGGACTTAAATTCGTTTTAAATACCGTCCGAATTTTATTTTCCGCTTCGGCAAGTTCTTCTGGGTCGTCTAAATCGATCGCCCCTTTGCGAATTTTATCCCAACCATTCAGAATAAAAAAGACTGTCAAACCCCGATCTTTGATATAATTATCCAGATAGCGATGCTCGTCTAAAGTCAACGGCTGAGTCGCATCGAGAACGAACAAAACTGCGTGGCATTTGTTGAGATAGCCGAGGGTTAGTTGATTTCGGGCTTCTGTATCGTTGAGACCGGGCGTATCGATGATTTCAATCCCTTTTTTTAGCAAGGGTAAGGGATATTCGATAACGGCGTAGTCTACTTCGGAAAAGGCAAGCTGGCTGCGGGCTTCGAGAGTCTTCGCCTCATCCGGATCGATGGTGTACTCTCGGACAAAGGTTTGAACGTCAAGTTTTTGAGGCGGTCGATCGTTCTTGAAAAAGAGGGTGACTTGCTTTTCTGTTCCGTAGCGCAAGACTGTCAGAATGGCGGTGCAAGGATTCACATCGCTGGGTAAAAGCTTTTCGCCGAGTAATGCATTCAGCAGGGTACTTTTGCCGCGCTTCAAATCGCCCAAAACCAGTAAGCGAAAAACACCGTTCTTTAAATTTTCACTTGCCGTTTTGCAGTCGGTTATTTCCGTTGCCAGTTCAAACTTTCCCGATCGCGTTTCGCCTTCAGCTTCTCCTCGCTCGATCGTCTCGGCAATCTGACTCAGTCGATCGGCAATTTCTCGTCGAGTTTCTGCAAATCGATCGAGATCGTCAATTAAACTCTGCTTTTCGAGTTGGCTAACCATTCAAATTTTCCTCTAGTTGCTTTAAACTGGATGATGTATCGCGTGAGTGACTTACTCATGGATCGGTCAGTACTTGTGATGCGTAATGCTGTGCGCTTCACTTCCAAATATTTCAGCTAAAATGAAGCATCAGTCTTAAATAGAATTTACGCATATACGCATTTAGTTGCTGTGGTGCGCTTCGTGCCTCCACACACCCTACAAGTAGAAACTTTGCGTAAGTCCTGTTGAAGTAAATGCACCCGATATCTCTAAGACTCAGAAGAAGCCTGCGCGCCAATGGCAATCAAATGCTGGCGAACTAAATGCTCGAACTGATACAGATAGGCTGCTGTCAAAAGGCGAACGAGATTTGCCACTTTAAAGAATTCTTTCAACTCGTCCCACGCACCGAAAACATTATGAAACAGGCTATAGGAGAGTGAATTGAAAGACGGAACGAAAAGAAACTGAAATAAGCTACCCACGAGGGTAATCAGCGCGATCGTCTGCCAGCCAAATAACCCTTCCCACCAACTCATCAAACTGGGGAAAAATCCCTGCACTGGATTCACTTCGGGAATGCGAGTTTCGGGAAACCAGCGATCGAAAACGCCGTGGAGTAAATGGTGGGTAACAGCAATAACCAGAATTGGTGACAGCAGTGCCGCACAGTAGAAAACGAGTGTCAACTTAGGGGAAATATGAGCGATCGAATCCCCCAGACTCATAATAATTTTGACAACTTCAGAGATTCCCCGCATCAACAGGACGAGTAGAACCGCACTCATCCAGGAGTTGGCAGAGGGAAACCATTTCGACCAGGTCTTCATAATATTGAACCTACGATGGTTTTTAGATATCAAGGGATCAAAAGGAGCGACTCACCCTCGATCGAATCGGTGAGGTGACAGCATATAGCGATCGAGAAATAGACTTTTCATGAAGTTATCGGCACTTTTTGGCTCGATTATGCAGAAAATACTTTTTTGTAACTTTCTGCCATTATCTGTCACCTTAAGAAGAGCGATCGCCTTCTACAAACAGCTTGTACCCCACCCATGCCACTCCGCCAACGATAACCAAAGTCGTCAGCCAAGTGGCAATTCTAATACTGACAATCACTGCAATGACGATGCCGCAGAACTTCGCGATTTCTGTCAGTTTTTTCGACCATCGTTTCAGTTTCCCTTCCGGTTTCTCGTGTTTTTGGGTCTCGTAATAGGGTGGATCGCTGGGTTTATTCAGTTCGTCTTCGAGTTCTTTAAGGCGAATGGCCCGTTCTCTTTCGTGCAGTTCTCGTTCTTTTTGTTCGAGTTCTCGTTCTCGATCCTCTGGTATTGCCATCGTTTCTTCTCCTGGATGCTTGCGCCTATTTATTTTGTCAATATAACAAGTCTTTTTTATGCGATCGATGGGAGAGTCGGGGCAAACGCTTCGTGTATAGCCTGTGCCCAGGCTGCGTTAGGGCGTAGCGTCTCATGCAGGAGTATTGTTCCGGGTTAATAGAAGCACAGAAGCGCTACTCCTAATCAATATTTGCGAAAGATATTAAATAAATTTTATAATTATTTCACAGTTTGGATTTGAATCAAAAAGTACTGCTATTTTTGTCTAAGCCTAAGGTCTTTGAGTTAATTCGCAAACTAAGGATTCAGCACCTTTATTCATTTTCTCCTCATCTTCTTTCCTTAACAATGAATAAATCCAGTCCAAAATCAGTGGACTGCGCCGACGATTGTCATATATTTGCATTTGCAGGCTGTATGATTCTTTCTCAAGGTCTGGCTTAGTAGACCTTCCATTAATTACTGCTTGGACAAGTAATTCTGAGTTTTCCCTGAGTCCATCGAGCCTAGCAGCAGCTTCATTATGCTCGGTATATTGACGTATTCCAAAGACAAAAGCTGGACTTAATGGAAATAGAACAGAAAGTAAAAAATTTTCTAAGGTTAAGCTTCGAATTAAGCCGATAGGAAGAGCAGTAATTATCAATACAAGCAGGGTAATGACTATCCATCTACAATAACGGCGACGTAATTGAGCATCCCACCAAATATTAGAGCGTTGGCAAATAATACGTGCCTGGTGGATTGGTAATCGACTAACACTAACAGGATACCAATCTTGGAGCTTGGAAAAGTTTGGATTTTTATCTTTATATCTATTGGCAGAATCAACAATTGTTTCCGGCTCAACACGACCTCCACAGTTCAAGGTTGACCACTTAAACTGAAGAACTTCACAGTCAAATATTTGTTGAATTTTGGCAGCTTTCTTTTGAATAGATTTTCGTGACTGTGAAAATACAAGCAGTTCTAGGAATATAGCAACCAGACTCCAGGAGGCAGAATAAACAGTCAGTGAAGGAAATAGAGCAACCAAAATAGACCATACAATTACTCCCGGAACACTGACGATAATACTAACAAGTTGTAATGTCTTAGCATCAGAATAAAGCTGACGCTGTGCAGCCAATAACTCTAATCTACTTTGGGTATTTTGCTCTTGAGGAATATTATTCATTGACGATCGGAAAAACTTTTACTGAGATATTCCCTCAAGCATAGGTTGGAAAATGTCCTCCAAAGACTTCTCTCCATTTTTCAATAGAACCCTTCAAGTCTCCATTTTCCTGTAAATTCTTAGCACATATAGCTTTTAGAGAATCCAACGATGCTCTATTCGATATTTTACATCGATCCTCATGACTGAGTTGATTAATGTTGCCCTGAATTCCTTTAGGATCGCAAACCTCATAAAAAATGGCAGTTTGAATATATGCCAATATTTTGGGAACTTCTAAATAGACAGATTTAGATGCTTTTGTCTCATGAGTTGAGTAAAAGTCGAGAATCATGTTCTCAAGTAGATATGACAACATCGATGGCATTGTTGGTCTTTTATTCCAATATTTCATCAATCTGATTACATTCAGCACATTGCCATCGTGACACTGGTTGATTTTAGTGACTCGATTCCTGTCAATTCTTGGATCTGTTTTTTTCCAATATCCCTGACCATCAGGAATAAGATAGTAATCTTTATTCAACCAGTCTCTTTGTGTAAAAAAACAAGGCACAATATCAAATGTCCAAGTATAGCTCTTCAAGTTGAGAGTTGCCGCCTCATGATTGCGATTGATTTCGGCTTTTTCATATAGTTCAACTTTCTCCAGGAGACTGATGAACTTATTTATTACTATTCGTGAGTTAAGGATATTTGTATTATCAATGCAAAGCGTTTTTAGTCTGAAATCGTAATCGGAGACATAAATATCAATCCTGTCTGCGAACTCCTCATAGACACCTCCTTCGGCGCTCAGAGCAATCATCAGATCGATATCATCAAGTTCTCTTTTTTTGGTGCGTCTCGCAAAAGAACCAAGGGATATATCTTTTTCTGAGTGTAAACTTGGAAAGCTTGCGTCTTTGTTTGGAAATAAGTTAATTTGAGTGAATAGCCAGTCTCGGCTGCATCTTGCTTTCTGAGTCTCACCAGGATCGAGGTTGACACGATCTCTTAGAAAAACGGTGAAGGCTTCGTTAACCGTTTTAACCATAATTCTTCAACTGCATTAGGATTCAAGGGAGCTTCCGCATTGAGTATATTCTTTAAAATTTGAAACTCAATGTAGGTTTTATCATAGCTTCATAACCCATGCATCTGGATTACTCAGGGATAGGGATAGCCGAACCTATGAGTTTAGTTGTATAGATCACTTTCCTAATTACTGGACACAGATACTATTTAAGCTTCACCGATTACTCGATCTTTTTCTGGTCTATTCAAAATTCATACAATTCTGAATATATTTGACTCTCATCCAGTTTTTTAACTCTTTATTGATAGATTTTTCATAGTCAAGTGTTGTCACTGGCACGAGCATATCACTAACAAGAATATACTCAACATTAAGAACCCAGTTGGTATTTCTAATCCATCTACCATCGATCTTATTCTCTGGGGTTCCCATCACTTCAATAGTGACACCATCTATGGTCGCTTGAAAAAAGTTACATCTGACGTTTTCTACCTCAGAGTAAGATATTCTTCTTTTTGCATATTTTTCTAGTTTGTCAAAAATTAATCTTGCGTCCTCATTGCTTGTAATAATATCAATATCGTTAGTATATGGTATGCAACCTCTCAAGTAGAGATTACATCCACCGACAATAGCCCATAAACAATATAAGTCATCTAAATGGTAAATTATTTTTTTAACGATAGATATCATTTCATTTTTTCTTCAAAAGAGTATTTTGATACATCTTTATTTTTAGAATTCGACCTAATTCTTTCGATTTTTCGCCAAAGTACCGATGATAGATGAGGTGCGTCACGATTTATATCATTTAGCTGTTCTCGGTATTTTTGAACGACCAATCGGGCTTGCTCTATTGTTGAGTCATCTGGAAAATCCGTTCTCCAGTTCTTACACGCTCTCCAAAGGGTGTGATATCTCTTGGCCGCCTGCTCATGAGTAAAAGCCCTATCTTTAAATCGAAAAACATGCTCAACAATTGTTAGTACAGATACAATAATAGCTAACACTGTAGGTGTTGCCCTGACTATTGAACTATCTTTGGGAAGAAAACCCTCGAATTGGGTGCTCAATAACCAAGCAGTTATGGCTGCGAGTCCAAATGATTGGATATAGTAGAGCATGTTGGCTTTTTCATAATAGTAATCAGCAAGATCGAAGTGCGCTCGTTTAGAATCATGACAATCTACTAGATGCCTTTGGAACTCATTTTCTATTTGTTTAAATAAAGATTCAGTATTCATGAAATGTACTATTTCAGCATCTGTGCTGGATATTGGGAAAAGTTTTAAGCTACTTTATACCGCACAGTTATAACCTCGATCCAAAATATAGCAGTTTGTACTCGTGTATTTAAAAATTCAGAATCAAACTCTCTTGAAAACCAGCATTTCTGAGAAAGGTCGAGTAGAGATTGATGGAGTTGTAGGATGGGCAGTTTCTCTGATGAGGATTTAAGCTTTACACCGATTTCCAAACTGCCCACCTGACCCGGAAACTGAATTAATCCGCCATTGCCAGAAACTCCCGATACACCACCTCCAACTGCGCCACCCGATCGGATACATCCGTCCCCAACCGCTGTAACCGCGCCACTTCGGCTTCCCGATCGATTTCAAAGCGCTCTTTTTGCTTCACCAAATTCTCCAACTCCCCCTTACGAGAATTGATATCATCGTCGATTCGATCGCCCACTTCCCGTTCGTAGGCATCAAAACATTCCTTCACCGCATCGTAAACCGGTTGCCACTGTTCTCGGGCAATTTGGGGCAGATACTTCACCAACTCCTGCTTCGTCGCGTCCATCAGTTTTTTGCGCGCCGAATCCATTTGCAGCGCCCCTACCCCCAAACCAATCAGCATCAGGGTAATCGGGCCCAACACAATTCCCGACAGCATCGTAATCGCCCCGCCAATACCAACCACGGCCATCATATTCAAGAGGATATTTTTCCAATTAAACCCCGCTTGCGCCAACGCCGCCCCAGCTAACTTGCCCGATGCCAGGGACACCAACCCCATCGCCCAAGCAGCCCAGGACGGCGCGTTATTTTCATCCACCGAATCGAGGTTTTTCGTCCGAACCTGCCCGGTGAGTTTTTCAGTCATGGTATCGGTGACTTTGGCATAATCGTCGCCGTAGCGGGCCGCCAGTTGCGACAGTTCCTTAAAGCCGCGATCGATTTCCCGTTCCGCTTCCAAACTCCAATCGGCAATCTTATCGTTAATATATTGCTCGAAGGTTTGTTTGAGACTGTCTTCAAAATGTCGGCGGCGATTCCCATCGAGAACGTCCATTACGTTCAAGTTGGGTTGGTAGCGCAAGAAATCCGATTCAAATGTATGTTCTAAATTAAGCACGTAGCTGCGAAACGAGTCGGCAACGGTTTGCGCTTTGCTGTCGCGAAGGTTGCGAATTTCTTCCCTAAATCGATCGCGAATCGATGTCAGTTGCTCGAATTCCGGTTCCACTGCGGCAATACTCTCTCGCAATTGGTCAACATCGCGATCGAGCAATGAAACCCGCACGTCAATGGCTTCCCCGATGCGATCGTTTCCCTGCCGCGCTAAAGTCCGCGCCTGCCGCAGTTCCGACACCGCCCGTTCTTGAGTCAAAAACGTCCCCAACCCATCAAGAAATTTGGGAAATCCCGTCCCTTCTAAATCCGCATCGGCATCTTTGAGGCGCTTACGCAGGGCATCCAATGCCGACACTTCAAATACTCGTTCGTCGTAAAAGTCGTGACCTTCCACCTGGCAGTACTCGGCTAGGTTGGACTTAAACACCCGCCGCAGTTTGTATTCGGCTTCTTCGATTTCTTCGGGGTCGTCCGGGTCGATGAGGCTTTCGCGCACTTGGTCCCAGGCATTGACCAAGAAAAACACCGTCAGTCCCCGATCTTTTATATAGTTTTCCAGATAGCGCCGTTCGCCTAGGGTGCAAGGTTGAGTCGATCGCAACACGAAGAGGATGGCGTGGCAGTTGTTAATATACCCCAAAGATAGTTCGTTGCGGGCTTCCGTATCGTTGAGACCGGGACTATCGACAATTTCTACTCCCTGTTGCAACAACGGCAGGGGATATTCCACCACCGCATAATCGATATCGGGAAACGCCGATTTTTGCTCTTGTTCGTATTGTTTAGCCTCGCCGGGGTCGATAGTATATTCCCGTTTGAAGGTTTTAAAATCCAGCTTTTTCGGGGGTTTGCCATCGTTGAAATGAAGGGTGACTTGCTTGTCGGTTCCGTAGCGCAACACCGTTAGCAAGGCAGTACAGGGATTCACATCGCTGGGTAAAAGTTTCTCCCCCAGCAGCGCGTTAAGAAACGTACTTTTCCCCCGTTTCATATCCCCGAGAACCAGCAAGCGAAACCTCCCTTGACGGAGATTTTCGCTGGCAATCGTCATATCTTCGATTTCCCGTTGGACTTCCAACGAGCCAGATTTGGCATCTTTTTGCGATTGAGAGAGGGTTTGGGCGATGTTACTCAAACAATTTGCCGCTTGGGTGCGGACGGCGGCAACTTGCTCTAAATTTCCTAGAAAGCTTGCAGATTTCACGATCTTGTAGGTCATGCGAGACGGACGCGCTTATTTTATCCGGGGATTTCTAGGCGATCGCAACTCATCGACCGGTTTCTCAATTGTCACTTAGAACTCCGCGCTTGGGCACCTCCGAATTCAGTCTAAGACTTCAACGCCATCGCCTTACTCTCGGCGACAATCTTGCGCGTCAGTTCCGGATCGATTTCTAAGGCTTTTTTTAACTGCTTGATAATGGCAAGTTCTCGAGGTTCGATGCCATCGGCAACGGCAACGGCAACGGCGAGGCGAAAGAGGGTTTCGGTTCGATCTTGAGGGATAGACTTGAGAATTGCCGCCATCAGTAGGGTCAGTTGAGTCTCGTTGAGTGATAAATTTCGATCGGGAAACGCGCGATTTATTTTGTTTAAGGTGCGATCGAAAAGCGCTTCCCAGACTTCTTCGTAGTCTTTGTCGGGGGCAACGGTCAAAATATTCAGGGTTTTGAACATCTCCAGCATCATTGCCGTTTCTTGGGCCGTACAGCGTTCGTCAGCCGAGATTATCGTAATTCCCACAGCCATAAAGGCTTCGGAAACATCAAAGCAAATAGTCATTTGCGCGCCTCCAAATTTTCGATCGATAGAGATTAAGATGATTGAGTTGGGGAGAATTCTGCAAGCTACTGTGGCAGCAAATTCGAAGTGGATTCAATCCTCAATAATGGCTTTGAACTCCCTCTCAATATTGGCTCCAGCTTATCACTATCTGACCTGGCTCACAGACGTTAACTCGAAGCAAATTTCGTCGATCTGTACGATGATTGTATAGGCTTCAAACAAGATCGGATAGGGGAAAGCATGGGCGCAATCGCAGCAGAACTCACAAAAATCATCGACCGCGATCGCATTTGCCAGTGGGAAGACCTCCCGCCGGAGAAATGCCAGCAGATTTTGGCGGCTGTTACCCCACAAACTCAACCAGAACTGCTAGTCTCTCCCCAAACCCCAGCAGAATTGGGGCAGGTGATGGCACTCGCCAAGCGCAACCGATGGCGAGTATTACCCACCGGGGGAGGCAGCAAACTCCACTGGGGGGGATTGGCGGACGGTGCAAATCTGGTGGTGAGTACCCAAAGGTTGAACCGGGTTATCGACTACGCCGTGGAGGAGTTTACCCTGACGGTGGAAGCGGGGGTAAAACTTGCCGATATCCAGAACTTGCTGGCGCAGAATAACCAGTTTTTGGCGATCGATCCGGCTTATGCAAATCAAGCTACCATCGGCGGCATCGTGGCAACAGGGGATGGGGGAAGCTGGCGACATCGCTACAACAGCGTCCGAGACCAACTGCTGGGGATTTCATTTTGCCGCCACGATGGCGAACTGGTCAAAGCCGGGGGACGGGTGGTGAAAAACGTCGCCGGGTACGATTTGATGAAGTTGCTAACGGGTTCCTACGGAACGCTGGGAATTGCTACCCAGGTTACGTTTCGACTGTATCCGATTCCAGAAGCTTCAGCGACGTTGGTACTGACGGGAACCGCTGATGGCATTGCAACGGCCGCGCAAACCATTCTCTCTTCGGCACTCACTCCTACGGCCATTGACCTTCTCTCTACTGGATCGATCGCTGCGTTGGAAGTTGGCGATGGCTTGGGGTTGATGGTACGTTTCCAGAGTTTACCCGAAAGCGTGACGGAACAATGCGATCGGGTTGTGGAAGTGGCGCAAAAATTGGGGTTGCAACACCAGAATTATCGAGATGACGCAGAGACGGACTTATGGCAGCGATCGCGAATTCTCATGGAATCGGGCGATCGAGAAACTCAAATGACCGGCAAAATGGGAGTTATCCCCACCGAAGCGGTTAATATTTTGACGTTACTCGATAAGCTTTTACCCGAAAATGCGATCGGCATCATCCACGCCGGTAGCGGTTTGGGACGGGTTCAAATTAATGGCAAGGACGGACAATTGTATCTCGATCGAGTGGCTCGATTGCGATCGGGTTGCGAGAAAGCAAGCGGCTTTTTGAGCATTCTCGAAGCGCCGGTTTCTGTTAAGCCAAAACTCGATATTTGGGGATATAGTGGCAACGCGATCGAGATAATGAAAACGATTAAAAATAAGTTCGATCCGAAAAATATTCTCAATCCCGATCGATTTTTGGTTTAGTCGATCGAATGTTGCGCTTTGAAAAACGACTTTTAAAATATTCAAAATCGAAGAGATAATCTCTTGACGAAAATGCAATCTTCTGAAAATAAAATGTCAACGTCTATCAGTTCTCTCAAACCCGCCAAAGACAGTAACTTTCTTGGGCAAAACCCTCATTTAGAAGACCTACAGCCGACAAGCTTCGATGCGAAACATCCACCAAAGCAATCCTTAATCGATACCTGCGTTCATTGCGGATTTTGCCTGTCCACTTGCCCGAGTTATCGAGTTTTGGGGACGGAAATGGATTCGCCTCGGGGGCGCATTTATATGATGGATGCTATCAAAAAAGGGGAAGCCGACTTAGAGATGGCATCGGAACATTTCGATACCTGTTTGGGCTGTTTGGCTTGCGTCACCACCTGCCCGTCAGGGGTGCAGTACGATAAGCTGATTGCTGCCACCCGCCCGCAAGTAGAGCGCAATGTTTCTCGATCGAGTGACGATCGTCTTTTACGCACTCTGATTTTCAATTTATTCCCCTATCCCAACCGCCTGAAAGCCATTTTAATTCCTCTCTATTTCTATCAGAAATCTGGCTTACAAAAACTGGTGCGATCGAGTGGATTGCTCTCCAAAGTTTTTGCTCGGTTAGGGGCAATGGAATCGATTTTACCGCAAATTCCAGCCAGTGCGATGAATGCCTCGTTTCCCGAGGTGATTCCGGCAAAAGGAGAGAAACGGTTTCGAGTCGGAATGATGCTCGGTTGCGTGCAGCGTTTCTTTTTCCATCCCGTCAACGAAGCCACCGTTCGAGTGCTGACAGCAAATGGCTGCGAAGTGGTGATTCCCAAAACCCAAGGCTGTTGTGCTGCCTTACCCGCTCACCAAGGGCAGGAACAACAAGCCCAAACCCTCGCCCGTCAAACCATCGATAGCTTCGCTGGAACTGATGTGGATGCGGTGATTATCAACGCTGCCGGATGCGGACATACCCTCAAAGAGTACGGTCATATTTTACAGGATGACGAGGCTTATCGAGAGCGGGCGATCGCTTTTTCCGCCCAGGTAAAAGATGTGAATGAATTTTTAGTTACAGCGGGATTAACCGCCGAGTTGCATCCCATTTGCGATCGGGATTTAACTATTGTCTATCAAGATGCCTGCCATCTGCTACACGGGCAAAAAATTAGCGCCCAACCGCGCCAACTCTTAGGGCAAATTCCTGGCATTCAATTGCGCGAACCCATCGACGCATCGCTGTGTTGTGGAAGTGCGGGGGTTTATAATATGTTGCAACCGGAAGTTGCCGACGAATTGGGGCAGCAAAAGGTGGAAAACTTAGCGAATACGGGGGCAGATTTAATTGCTTCGGCGAATCCCGGTTGTTCGTTGCAAATTCAGAAACATTTGCAGTTGCAAGGGCGAGTGATTCCCCTCAGACATCCGATCGAATTGTTGGATTTATCGATGCGAGGAGAGAAGCTAGAGATTTAGGGGCTGGAGTCTTCGGTATTTTGAGGTCATCACAGTTTTTTGGACTTAAGTCATCAGTAAAAGGTCACGTTCCTTTGACTGAAAGAAGATGCTTCAAAACATCTTTATGAATGAATAAAAACATCAAAGCCAGCTCTTTTTTTTATCCTAAAACTTTACGTTCGGGTCAAACTTATGACCGAGCGCTTGTAAACTGAGAGGACGGTTGTTGGCAACCATCCTTCTAAAGGTGACCGTTGACATTATCCAGCACAGGGGAATTGAGCGGTGGAGATGGGGTCAACGAGTAGGGTGCCTTTATTGCGTCCCACCACCCGCACGGCCGTACCGGGATGTAGGGTTACGGGAGAGTTGCAACAGGCGAACCAAAAGGAACCCCGGAATCGCACCCGTCCCCGCTTGCCCGGTTCGATCGCTTCATCGACGATCGCGCGACCGCAAAAGAATTGAAAGCTGTTAGTCTGTCGGTTGTTTTGCATATCAGTTAGGTTGAATTCGATATTTATATCATCGTGAATCCCTGTCTGAGTTCGTGACGAGGCCGCGATCGATCGTGCCTGACTTGTGGCAGATTTGTGCCTGACTTTGCCCGATGCTGGAGCTTTTTACAATCAACGTCGATGAGTGGGATGTCGTTCCGGAGTCAGCAGGCGGGCATCTGTATCGCTGGTTCGATATCGAGCGGTTTTGGGCGCGAGACCTGTCGCATTTAACTTCTCGCTTCGCCCGTCAATTTGTGGCTCGCACTGTCATCTTGTTTTTGAATTTGACCCACGAGCGATCGGAATTCGTTACACCGAAGCGCTATGACTTCTCATCGCTCGCTCGATCGTAATCCATTGTCAATCAGAATAAACAGTGCCCAAGAATAGGGACGGAATAAACAACTCAGTGATTTGGAGAAGATATATTACCGGGATTTGTGTTGAAGCTCAAATCGATTTGAGAGAGGAATAAAATGACTCCGGCGACGGGTTTAAAAGTCTCATTCAAAACATGAACTATTACCATCTAAAACATTCTACGCACTACTCGAAGCCCCATCGAGTAAAACTAATCCTTCTTCTCGCGCTTCGACCCAAATCGTCGTTCCCGGTAGAAATCTTTCAGCGAGCAGCGCTTGCCCCAAAGGTTGCACTAAAAACCGATCGATCGTCCGCTCCATTTCCCGCGCTCCATATTGGGCGTTGTAGCCTTTTTGCATCAGGAACTCGTAAGCCCCATCGGTAAGTTGCAAAAAGAGTTTTTGGGCTTCTAAGCGAGGGTGCAAGTTGGCGAGGATTTTGTCGATAATCTGCCGTACCACCTCGGCACTCAGGGGATAGAACCACACCACCTGACTGATGCGGTTGAGCAACTCCGGACGCAGAGACTGTTGCAGCGCGTCTTGGATTTGCCGTTGGTAAACCGATCTCTCGATTGCGGTGCTGCTGTCCCCCAAGCCAAATCCCAGGGAACGAGAGGCTTGCAGGGATTGAGTCCCTAAATTTGAGGTGAGAACGATCGCCGTTTCTTTGAAAGAGATGTGACGGCCGTGGCTGTCGGTGAGGTGTCCCTCGTCGAAAATTTGCAAAAACAGATCCAACACCTTCGGGTGCGCCTTTTCCACTTCATCGAATAACACGACGCTGTACGGTTTCGATCGCACGGCTTTGGTGAGTTGCCCTTCGCGATCGTACCCCACGTACCCCGGCGGCGCGCCGGTGAGACGAGAGACGGCGTGGGGTTCCATGTATTCCGACATATCCACTCGAATCAGTTGGCGCTCGTCGTCGAACAGGCATTGAGCCAACGCCTTAGCCAACTCCGTTTTTCCAGTTCCCGTCAACCCCACGAACAAAAAAACGCCAATGGGTTTGTGGGGGTCTTTGAGTCCCGCACGGGCGGTGCGGATGGCATTCGCCACCGTTTCGATCGCCTCCTCCTGGCCCATCACCCGTCCTTGGAGGATCTTTTCCAAAGACAGCAGGCGCGAGCGCTCGTTTTGGGTCAGCCGTTCGATGGGAACCTTACACCGCTGGGACACCACCGACAGAATATCGCTTTCGCCGATGCGACAGTGACCGGTATAGCCAATTTGTTCGGCCGCCACCGTCAACCGCACGTCAGCACAAGCGCGATCGATCAGATCGATGGCTTTGTCGGGCAAGTGTAAATCCGTCAAGTATCGCTCGGCGAGTTCCACCGCCGCCTCGATCGCCTCGTCGGAGACGATCGCGTTGTGGTGCGCCTCAAATTGGGGGCGCAACCCCTTGAGAATGGCGACCGTTTCTTCAGGAGAAGGTTCGTTGACCCAAATCGTCTGAAAGCGCCGCTCTAGGGCCGTGTCCGTCTCGATCGTCGCGCGGTATTCCCGCACGGTGGTTGCCCCCACGCACTGAATCTCCCCCCGAGCCAAAGCCGGTTTGAGGATGTTTGCCGCATCGCTGGCACCGCCTCCGCCTGCCCCAAGCACCGTATGAATTTCATCGATAAACAAAATCACGTCGTTGGCCGTGGTTGCTTCGGAAATCAGCGCCTGCATCCGCTCTTCAAACTCCCCTCGATACTTCGACCCTGCCAGGAGTCCGGCCATAGAAATTTCGACGATGCGCTTATTTTTCAAGGCCGCAGGAGTCGCCGGAGTTTCCAACCAATGAGCTAGTCCTTCAACGATGCAGGTTTTCCCCACTCCCGCTTCCCCCACCAAAATTCCATTGCACTTGCGTCGTTGCATCAAAATGCTGGCAAGGGCATTAATTTCGGCTTGTCGTCCGATGGTCGGGTCGAGCTGACCGTCGCGAGCCATGTGGGTCAAATCGCGACCGAAGCAATCGAGAAAGGGGGTATCTTGCTGGGATTGTCGGGGAAAAAGCGGCTCGGCTTCCATCCAGACGGGGGCGTTTTGTTCGAGCTGTCGATCGCCCTCTGCGGGATCGAACGGCGGAGTTTCGAGATTGTACACTCCCATTTCCTCGAGCAAATTTTCCCAGGGAGAAGCCGGAAGTTCGAGAATCGCTTGTAAGAGGTGACAGGGGCGCAGAACGGGGTTGTCATCCGTACCGAGCATGGCAATTTCCTCCGCCCGCTCGAATACGCGCCGGGAGATGGGAGAGCGATGAACGATCCCCCGATCGAGCCGGTTGGCCTGGGCGCGGGCGATTTCCGAGCGCAGCCGACGGCGGAATTGAGTCTGATCGAGTCCCCAAGCGTCAAACCACTGTCGCAGGGTTTCGACATCCGTGACGAATTCCTGCTTTTGCGCCCGATCGCGCCGGATGGGTCGGGGACAGAAGCGTTCCGGATCGAGGTCGCAGAGCTTGCAAACTCCCAGAAGTAGATGTGCGGGGTCGATTTGGGAGGATTTGCCGCTTTTTGCCTCGATCGCGGCAATATTCCAAACCAAAATCGTGCTAGGCGAGTATACTGCCATCAGCCAACTATCGTCTCTCGTTCTTGCCTATTTCTATGATTATGCCCTATGCTCCACGTTGCCATCGTCGTTTTTCTCAATCTAATCGCAAATATTTCGATTGTCGCGGGCCCTCAAATAATCTTCGATCCAGTTGCAACCTCGATCGAGTAGATCGTCAAAATCGAGATTCCACAACACCACCGTTCCATCGGCCCGGCTGCTAGCGAGGGTTTTGCCGTCGCCGGAGAAACTGACGCTCCAAACCGACGTGTTATCGTCTTCGAGAGTGGTGAGCAGGGGATTGTCGAGTTCTTCATCGAGCTGCCAGAGTTTGACCGCATCGCTGGCACTGGCGAGGGTTTTGCCGTCGCTGGAGAAACTCACCCAATTGACCGGGGCAATATGACCGGCTAAGGTCGCGATTTCGGTACCGTCGAGTCGCCAAAGTTTGACGGTTTTATCGGAACTGGCGCTAGCGACGATCTCGCCGTCGGGACTGACGGTCACCCACTGCACCGACCCACTGTGTCCTCGCAGCGTTTTGACGATCTCTCCTTGCAGGTTCCAAAGTCTGACGAGGCGATCGTCATGTCCGGTAATCAGAAATTGACCGTCCGGGGCAAACGCTACGCTGTTGATGGCCATCTCGTCGCCGTCGAGCTGAAAGGTTTGCCGCCGAGAACCATCTCGGTTCCACAGTTTCAAGGTATTTCCCCCGGCCGTCGCAATTAACCGACCGTCAGCACTAAAACTCGCACTTTCAATCCCCGGACAGTTAGCAGCACCCTCGTCCCGGCAGGCTTCGTCGCCGTTGGGGTTGCCGCGACCGTGGTTGAGGGTTTTGGCAAGGGTTCCGTCCCCCCTCCAGAGCTTGAGAGTGCCATCTTCGCTGGCACTGGCAAGGGTTTGACCGTCCCGACTCCATCCCACCCAGTTGACGGCTCCTTGGTGACCTTCTAGGGTTTGTAAGAGGTCTCCCTGGCGATCCCACAGCTTCACGGTCTTATCTGCACTTCCAGAGGCGATCGTCTTACCATCCTCCGAAAAACTGACGGCAAAGACGATACTCGCGTTACTATTGTCATCGTCCCGGAGAGAGTCTGGGGACATGCGATCGCCATGTCCTTTGAGAACGGGCATTTCTTCACCCTTGCGATCCCACAAAACGATGGTATTGTCGTCACTTCCAGAGACGATGGTCTGACCGTCCTGGGAAAAACTAACGCTACGAACTTGTTTTTGATGACCGCGCAAGATCTGGAGTTCTTCGCCTTCGATCGTCCGCAGTTTGACGGTATTATCTCTGCTGGCGATCGCCAGGGTGCGACCATCGGGAGAAAAGCTCACATCCCACACCCAGGCATCGTTTTTGAGCTTGCGTACGAACGTCCCGTCTGGCTGCCACAGTTTGACGGTTTTATCCTGGCTGGCGGTGGCAATTAGGGTGCCATCGGGACTGAAATCGACGCTAGTCACGCCGCAAGGCGTATCGCGACCGCAATCGTGACCGGGGAGGGTGGCGAGGTTTCGCCCGTCGATGTCCCACACTTTCACCGTTTCGTCTAAACTCGCCGAGGCGATCGTTTGGCCGTTGGGGGAGAAGCTGATATCGAGAACCCAATTTTGATGACCTTCTAGGGTGCGAACCAGGGTCCCGTCTGTTTTCCACAATTTAACGGTGTTATCGTCCGTGTGAGCCGTGGCAATCAGTTGACCGTCGGGAGAGAAGCGAACTCGGGTGGCAGTATATTCAGAGGTCGCTCGGGTTGGCGGTCGGGTTTGGGTTCCCTCGATCGACGAATCGCCAGTGGAAATGAAAATCGACTGGCTCGGATCGTTGAGGGGCCAAAGTCTGACTCGATCGCCGCTGACCGTGGCAACGGTTCGACTGTCAGGACTGAAGGTAATGCTATTGACTTCGTTTTTATGCTCGACGGTTTGCACCAGAGTCCCGTCGGGTCGCCAAATTTTCGCCGTGCGATCGGCACTCGCAGTCGCGATCCATTGACCGTCGCGGGAGAAATTGACTTCGAGGACGCTATTAGTATGGTTTTCGAGGCGGTTGCGTTCGGCAATCCCGTAGAGGGCCAGTTGCAGTTGGTTGAGGGTTTGACTTTTGAGATAACCAGAGGCTCGATCTCCTTTGAGTTCTTGAAATTGCTTGCCGGCCCGCACGCTTGCCGCCAGGGCTTCAAATCGATTATCGGAGAGGCGTAGGGATTGGGAGGCGGCATTGAGGGCTTCAATTGAGGCGATCGCTGCTTCTTTTTGCAATTGGGTCGCTCGCTGCCACAGGACGCTAAAAACGAGGGCGCTGGCGATGGTCCCGGTCAGAATCGCAATTAGCGCGCCTTTAAGGCGGGCACCGGCTCGTTCTTTTTCTTGTTGGGCTTGGGCGAGTTGCACAAGGAGTTTGTGTTGCTCTCGCAAGGCCTGGTTTTCTGCAACTCGGGCGAGTTCTTGCCTGGCGCGGATGATGGGAACTAGGTAATCGTGAACGAGTTGATAGCGGTGGTGGGGAACTTCGGGGAGAAAGAAAACCAAGCCGGCTTTTTTGAGAATTTCGAGGACTAAGGGTAACCGTTCGATTTCGACTTTTAAATCGTTGAGATCTCGTT
>NZ_JADEXN010000435.1 GCF_015207075.1 Zarconia navalis LEGE 11467 | reverse complement strand
AGTACAAGTGGTAAATATTTCCAATGGGGAACGATTGATTACCTATGCCATTCCCGCCCCGGCGGGTTCGGGGGCGGTGGAACTCAATGGGGCGGCGGCGCGCCTGGGGGCAAAGGGCGATCGGATTATCGTCATGACTTACGGACAGCTAACCCCCGAAGAAATTGCAGATCGCGCACCAATTGTCGCCATTGTAGGCGATCGCAATCAAATTCTCGAAATTCGACACGGTCGAGATGCGATCGTCCCCACTCACTTTGTTTGATACACCTTTTTGACTCCTCTTGTTGAATCCCGATCGCCTCCTCGTACGCCTCAAAGCTCGCCTCGCCCCGGAATTTTGGGAAATTCTCGATCGTGCCTCCCAACTCGCCCGAGAACGACAGTGGCATCTCTACATCGTCGGAGGTATCGTTCGGGATTTATTGTTACTCGATCGGGGCAAGAACGATAGCTTGAACCTGCCCGATATCGATCTGAGTGTCGATCGCGCGCCCGTTGCGGCAACACCAGGGGCGGGGATCGAACTGGCAACTGCCCTGCAAAAGCACTATCCCCAGACTCGTTTAGAGGTGTTCTCCACATTTCAAACTGCAACTCTGGTTTGGCAAGGAAGCGATCGACTCAACTCGTTTTCCATCGACTTTGCCACCGCTAGAACCGAAACTTACGCCTATCCCGGTGCGAATCCCCAGGTGCAGGCGAGTTCCATTCGCGAAGATTTGTACCGACGGGACTTTACCGTTAATGCTTTTGCTGTGCGCCTCACCCATCCCGATCGCGGCGAACTACTAGATTTTTTTGACGGACTCACCGATTTAGGCAGCCGACACCTGCGGGTTCTACACGAGAAAAGTTTTATCGACGATCCGACGCGAATGTATCGAGGGGCACGGTTTGCGGTGCGGTTCGGCTTCGAGTTCGACCTCCATGCCCAACGTCTAATCCAAGACGCGATTTCCAGTGGCATCTACGCCCGAACCCTCGCCGAACGCGATAAAGTGCCCGCCCTGCAAACGCGGATGCAAGCCGAACTGCGCTACACCCTCGGTGCATCCTACTCGCAAGCAGCCCTAACCCAACTCGCTGCCCTTAACGCCTTACAATGCCTCCATCCCACCCTCTCTCTCGACGATCGCTCGTGGTGGCACCTGCGGTGGGTATCTCGCGCGTGGCAGCGTTTGGATGAGTCTCACCGACCGAGTCTTTGGTTAACTCGCTTGGAAGTCATCTTGGCAGGTCTCGCCCCGGAATTTCGCGAGTCCGTTGCCCAAAATCTCCAATTACCCGACGATAGTCAGCATCGCCTCAAAAATCTCGATCGTCTGCAAAAGACCTTTGCCGAGACACTTCCCCAATGCGATCGACCCAGCCAAGTGGTGCGCTGCCTCCAGGCTTACCATTGCGATAGCCTCTGGCTGGTGATGGTGACGAGTCCGCGACGAGTTCGGCACAAAATCTGGCAGTATCTCACCCAATGGCAAGCTGTAAAACCCCCACTGAACGGCAAAGATTTACAACAGATGGGCTATCGACCCGGACCGCATTTCCGAACGATTTTAGAGGCACTAAAAGCTGCGCTCGTTGATGGGGAAATTGAAGGAGATACTGAAGATGAAATTCGCAATAACGCTCGATTATTTGTTTTGAATAACTATCATCTTTAGTTCTATAAGCTAGAGAAAAAATAAATACCCTGATTACAGTTTTTTGTAATCAGGGTTAAAGAATAATGCGATCGCAATTTGTATTTATGTTTTCAAAAATCGTAAGTTTAAATTATTTTTATGGCTAGTACTTTCGATCTTTGAATCTAAATATATTTACGAGAATAACGATCGATCTATTCTAGTTTTTATTCGACTGTTCCCAAGTTTAAAGCACCTTTTTTAAGCTTATTGACAAACATAGCTTAGCATATCTTGAGTAGCTTGACTTTGAGGAGAATAGACCCCATAACCTTCTGCATACCATTGATTAGACGAGCAATAGGCAACAGCAGTGATGACTTCATCGTTAAGGCTGTAAGTAAAACCAATCCCTTCTTCACGTTCGTAAATGCTGTCACTATCGACATTAATAGCTTCTCCTGTAGAAGCTTGTCCGATGTAAACCCAAGAAACTGCAAGACTGGGGGCAGCAGCAGCAAATGTGGCGAGGGATGCAGCAACAGCAGTAAATGCCGATTTTATTTTCATATTTGAGGCAATTTTTGAACTAGTAACTACTCTGTCTTAGCCCAGCTTTTCAGTCCGTGTCAATATTTTGAGATTTATAAATTTCAGATCGAGCTTATGATTACTTTTTAAAGTTATACCCAATTTGATTTTATAAATTTACTTATAATAAAGGAAAAATAAAGTTCGTGAAGATTCACTCTTTTAGATCGGTAATTTATTGAAAATTGAGTAGTAGGCGTATGCTAAAAAAGTGAAAACTTTATTGCAGTTCCAGTCAAATTTGCCATCTCCGCCCTACAAAACCTTCAATAAAAATCGCGATAGAAACGCTAACCGATGCGATCTCGATGAATGGGCGATGAAGTTCCAGGTGTCAAAAAAAACACAAAGTAGAAAAAGTCACCTATAATTAGCCCTGGTCGTAAGATAGGGCGCACTCAATTGAAAAACGACCCGTACGATAGATTGATGGGGGTAGCAGTGAAAGATCGAGTATTACTAGAACGACTACGTGAGGCAACCCATGGATTGGTGTGGCGCAGCGAGTCGAATTATCCCTTTGAAGTGTTTTGCTGGGAAGGTAGCCGCCTCAGCTTAGAAGAACTCATCAAACGGACGGGGTATTCCACCGATACGATCGAAATTCTCCAACTCGATCGTTTTTTCGAGCGAGTGACTCAGCTCAAAGACTGGCACGACGATGAAGAAGCTAAAGAAGTCCAACAGTATCAAAATCTCGTAGCATTGCTACAAGACACCCTCGACGATCTCGTAGTCTTTCGATTGGGTAAAGTTGAAATTGCCATTTACATTGTCGGCACGACCTCTGAGGGCAATTTAGCCGGAATTTCCACCACGGCGATCGAAACGTAGCCATGAAGATGTTTGACATCGAACTCAGAGCGTAGAAACCTCATGCCGCTTGTCTGACTCGAACGTTTGCGATCGGACGCGGTGGATTCGACCAATATTGCAATAGGCGATTCTCGCACTGTTTGCCTAGCAGCAGCTGGTTTTTCTTAGAAAGTACGGGAGAAATTTGAGTCGAATTCATCGTCGAGCACCCTGGTGTAGTCGTATTTCTTTGCTCTACAGATACATACGTCTGGGTCACGATCGCTTATGCACTTTTGCGACATCTGGCGGTAGATTTAGTCAACTCTCCCAACGAAACCCGTTACACTAGGGAATAAGATTTCCCAAACGCCGCGCTCGTTCCTTTTACTTTGCCAATCGTGCTATGACGACTCCACTTGCAACAGTCATTCGCGCTGCCTCGACCACACCTACAGTCACACCTGACCGGTCGAGTCAAGTCATCCGCAAACTTTACCCCAACTACAAAATCATCGTTCTCAACGACGATTTCAACACTTTCGAGCACGTTGCGAAATGCTTGATGAAGTATATTCCGGGGATGAGCGGCGATCGCGCTTGGGAGTTAACCAACCAAGTTCATTTTGAGGGACAGGCGATCGTCTGGACGGGACCTCAAGAGCAAGCGGAACTCTATCATATGCAACTAAGTCGCGAGGGGTTGACGATGGCCCCGTTGGAGAAGGCTTGAGGCAAGACAAGGAAGAGGACGGGGAGATGGGGGGACGGGGAGACAAGGGAGACAAGGGAGACAAGGGAGACAAGAGAGAGAGTAACCATTCCCTATTCACGGCTTGTGCAACTTTTTCTGAGGCATTGAATTTACGTGGTTTGAGCTACCCAAAATTTGGACATTCTCACCAATCATTACGGAAAATCAAGTGTTTCAGACTTTAAGTTGCACAAGCCGTTATGCCCTATTCCCTATTCCCTATTCCCTATTCCCTATTCCCTATTCCTGGATAAACGTATTCGGTGGGAGTTTGTAGCGATTCCCAATCCTGCGCTCGCACGAATTCGTATTGCTGCGCGACGAATTCGGAAATATCTTCAATATCGAGAACCCAATCTTGGGCGTAACGTGCTAGCACTTCACCGCGCAATCCCAGTTGAATGGCACGTCGCTCTAATTTTGCACCACTGGGATGACGAGCCGGATCCCACTGCAAGCGTACGGAGGATTGCTTAACGTGCCGCTGCCACGCGCTGCGAGTCGAGTATAACTGCGGCGCGAAACTCGACGGGACGGCGGCTGCGAGAATTTCATCAAAAGCCGATCGCCACAACCGAACGGCTAAAATCACTTCCTGTCCGGCTTTGGTTCCCCAACCGGAACGATACATCATCCACAAAAAGTTGGGTTTAATCCAACTCATGCGCGTGAGGCGAAATTCTCCACCAAAATAACCCTGTGAGGCGGCAAAATGACCGATTGCCGGACGATAGGCTTGGTAGACGACGATCGACTCCCCGTCAAACTGAGCGAGGATGTGACGACCGAAGGGGGGCCATCGACGAACTTGGGATAGATAGGGTTCCGTTGCCAGCCTCACCACGACACCGAGTTACTTTCTGCGCCAAGACACTTTGGGGAGAATTTGGTCTTTGTCCACCCGTTGCTTGTATTTGATGGCAAAGTTGAGCAACGAATCGATCAAAGAATCCGACAGGTTGTGCGGCTGCAATCCCAATTCTAGGAGATTGGTATTTTTGGCATTGAAGTAGTGGTCTTCGAGTTCCACTCTCGGGTTTTCCAGATTTTGGATTTCCACATCCAATCCCATCCCGCTTCCAGCATTCTTCACCATGTTTGCCAGTTCCGCCACGCCGAACATTTCGGTAAACTGGTTGAAGACGCGGAACTGACCCGGTTCGGCCGGATTGGCGATCGCCAACTCGACGCAGCGCACCGTATCCCGAATATCCAACAAGCCGCGCGTTTGTCCCCC
>NZ_JADEXN010000434.1 GCF_015207075.1 Zarconia navalis LEGE 11467 | reverse complement strand
GAATTAGAATGAATGGTTTAATTGATTGGTTTAGCGCCCCCCTGCAATATGGCTTTATGCTCAAAGCCCTGTGGGTGAGTGCGTTTGTCGGCATCGTCTGTGCGGTGCTATCTTGCTACATTACCCTCAAAGGTTGGTCGCTGATGGGGGATGCCGTTTCCCATGCCGTCGTTCCTGGGGTGGTGGTGGCTTATGCCGTGGGGATTCCGTTTTCCGTGGGGGCGTTCCTCTTTGGGTTTGGGGCAACTGTTGCTATTGGTTACGTCAAGTCAAAAACCCGCCTGAAAGAAGATGCGGTGATTGGGGTGGTGTTTACCGGATTTTTCGCTTTTGGATTGGTTTTAGCTACCAAAATTCCCAGTAATATCGATTTATTCCATATTTTATTTGGCAATGTATTGGGTATTTCGCAAGAGGATATTATTCAAACTCTAATTGCTGGGTTTGTGACTTTGGGAATTATCCTTTTCCGGCGCAAGGATTTATTGCTTTTTTGCTTCGATCCAAACCATGCCAAAGCGATCGGTTTGAATACCCAACTGATGTACTATACTCTCCTGTCGGTATTAGCATTAACGATCGTTGCGGCTTTACAAACTGCTGGAATCGTGCTGGTGGTAGCCATGCTAATTACCCCAGGGGCAACGGCTTATTTGCTAACCGATCGCTTCGATCGAATGCTTGCCATTTCTGTGGCGACGAGCGTTTTATCCTGCGTTTTCGGGGTTTATGCTAGCTATCATCTAGATGTCGCAACAGGAGGTTGTATCGTGGTATTAATGACGCTGTTTTTTCTCGGCGCTATGATACTTGCTCCGAAATACGGTTTGCTCGCTCGAACCCAAGCTGGCTAAATTCTCAACGAACGTACCACTCATATTTTTAGTCTCTTTTCCCGAGCATCGAGAGCAGGACTTACAGCCTCTCAAGCTCCCCATCAGTTAACGTTGCGATTTGCTTCAATCCCAACGAGATCGTTTCGATCGATGGTCAGAATCGTCGTTCGGTCGAGTTCCGAATTAGGTGACAAGGGCTACTAGCTCTTCCATGCGGCATATGAGTTCGTCATATACGGTAATCGGTTTCGTCCAAAAATCGTCTGCTTTCGAGAATTTTAAGAGTTTGATTTTTTGATTTTTCATGGCATAAGCACTCAACAAGATAATGGGAAGACGATCGGTGCGATCGTCTTCCTTGAGAGATCGAGATAAATCCGTTCCACTTACTTGCGTGCCATTCCACCGAGAACCGGGCAAATTGATATCCATCAAAACAAGATCGATATTGCCCTCCCGACACCACTTAAAGATTTTCTCCGGGTCGGCTGTAATTTGAACTTTATGCGCGCTCAATCGCTCAATTAATTTTGCTGTTCCTTTTGCTAAGAGCAGGTCGTCTTCAACTAATAAAATATTCATATACTGACCGATTGCTTATCGCTAACTTAAGCTTAACTGACTTGAGAAAGATACTCGTGGCATAGACTCAATTTCCGATCTAGAGCTAGGATTTTCACCATAATCGTGCATCCCAGACCGATTTCGTACTCAGTAATACATGACGAAATACATTACGACGTATTTTTATATTGACTTTTATATTTAAGTGAAGATCGAACGTTTTTCATTTTGACATATCCTACTACACCAATTCCTGATGTCCTGATGATGTATTAACGCAACGTACAACTTAATAACCCAGACCCTTAAATTTCTATTTCTCGTTTAGTAAAGGCGGCTAGAAAACTTTCCCCAAATCCGGGATAGCAGGGGTCTGTATAAGTGGCACCGAAGTATTAAAAATAACTGCAAATCCACTCTCCAACACCTTTTGTTTCAAAGGGGACGGTACGACCATTTTTGCGAACTCTCACCCGATCTCGGCAATTATAAATCTCGATCGGGCGAATCTCGCGACTAACACCGTTGTCGATACGAACGGAAGCACGATATTCCCAGTAATTTTTGGCGCTGCGCTTGATACTAACGATACAAATCGATCGGTCTTTTTCGGTATGACACAATGCCGCTCGGGCGGGGAAAGGCAGAGCGATAAAAAGACTTAGAACAAGCAGTAAAACAATAAATTTTGAGATAAGATATTTCACATTAGACTGGCAAATGAGTACTGATTACTTATTACTGATTCATAAATTTCCCCTCAGCGCTTGTTCTCGTTCGATCGACTCGAATAGGGCTTTGAAATTACCTTCACCAAATCCTCGCGAACCGTGGCGCTCGATAACTTCAAAAAATAGTGTGGGTCGATCGACTACAGGTTGAGTAAAAATTTGGAACAAGTATCCATCTCGATCGCGATCGACCAAAATTCCCAACTTTGCCAGCTTTTCGATCGCTACATCCAAGTTTCCCACCCGCGCTTCCAAATCTCGATAGTAGGATGGAGGAACTCCCAGAAACTCGATGCCCGAGGCTTGGAGTTGCGAAACGGTCTTGACGATATTGTCAGTGGCGAACGCAACGTGTTGTACCCCAGCGCCGCCATTGTAGGTTAAATACTCTTCGATTTGAGAGGTGCGTTTTCCCGATGCGGGTTCGTTCACCGGCAGCTTAATTCGACCCGTGCCGTCCACCATCACTTTCGACATCAGTGCCGAGTATGCCGTGGAGACGATTTTATCGTCAAAATGCGCCAACAGCTCGAATCCCAGGGTTTCGGCGAAAAATTGCGCCCATCGATCCATGGTGCCCCGTTCCACATTCCCGACGATATGGTCGATATCCTGCAATCCCACGTCTGGAGTGGGGGGCAGGTGCGTCGCCTCGAAGCCGGGGGCAAATACGCCGGTATAGTCGCGGCGATCGATGAATTTGATTTGGGTGTTGCCGTAAATGCGGATGGCAGCGTAGCGAAGGATGCCCCCCGCGTCTTCTTCTTCTGTGGGTGGAATTGCTCCCACAGCACCTCTGGCGGTGGTTTCCCGGTAGGCACGCACCGCGTCCGGGACTCTCAAAGCGATGGTGGAAATCGCATCTCCATGCTGGAGGACGCTACGGGAAATGGGATGTTCTCGACTCAGTGCCGTACTCAATACCAGGCGGATTTGCCCTTGTTCCATCACGTAAGAAGCGACTTTGCGATCGCCGGTTTTCAGACCCCGGTATGCCGTTTGGGTAAAGCCCAATCCCTTGGCGTAAAAGAGTGCCGCCTGTCTGGCATTGCCGACGTATAATTCCAGATGGTCGAATCCTTGGATGGGGCAAAAGTCGCCCATGAAGCTTCCTCTTTTTTTGCGAATCTCAGTGATTCCGAACGGCATCAGTCTTTCGTGCCCATCGGGTTTGCCGTCCGAGTCCGAACGAATCTCGATCGAGCTAGTCGTTGGGGCGATCGGGTTGACAAACCGTTACATATACTAACAACTTTATCCCTAAAAAACCCGATAGAAATCTATCTTCAGGCAAGTTGACTAAATTCCGCGCTTGGCGAAAGGAGATGGAGAGTTACGATCGCCACTTCGAGTTCGACGCTGGGAAAGATAATGCGATCGGTGAGCGTTACGCATTATGGTCAATTATCCGGATCTGATATCACGTAGCGATCGGCTCGATCGTTGCAGGTAACAAATGCACTGGGATAGTAGAGAAATGCATCGGCGTAGCTGACTTTGACATTTTCCGATCGTACCGAACAATCGCGATCGCGTAGTTTCTAGCGCTTTCTGGGGGTTTCCGTTTTCAGCGACGATGTCTGCGATATTCCGTAACGTCCAAGCTTGCATGTCGAGATCGGCGATCGAATCAGTCACTTGCAACGCTCGATCGAGATTGCCGACGTGAGTATGAGCGAGTGCCAGGGAACTGAACGTCCAAGCTTCGTTGTCGAGTACTTGAAATGGTCGAACGCAGTACCCAAGCTTTGCGTTCGTCATCGGTGATGGTTTGCATCAGTTCCAGGGCTTGGGGAAAGTCTCCATCTGAGGCTAAAGCTTCAACGATTTGAGTAGTTGCCCAGAGTTGCACTTCGCGATCGGCAATGGTTTGGGAGACTTCTAAAGCTCGATCGATCTCTCCAGCCTCGGCTAAGGTCTTGACGATCGAATTTAATGCCAAGGCTCGATACCTGTTATCGGCGATCGTTTGCGCAACTTCTATGGCTTTATCAATCTGTCCGACTTCAGCATAAGCCGAGGCGATGTTGAGTACCAGTAGATTGAGATCGACAGCATCAACTGCTGCTCGATCGAGAGTCTGAGTCTTTGGGGTGGGGGAAACCGACAAAATCGGGGAAGCGATTGCTTTTCGATCGAACTGTGAGGGTAGCAGCGTTAGGGCAATGGATAACAGAATTAAAAGAGAAGCTTTCATTCGTTAAAAAATCAAAAAAATTGGAGGCGGTACTGCATACTTCAAATGTAGGCGATCGGTTTACGCAAAATTAGATCGTCAGTATTGGGTCATCTGCCATCCTCACCGGCTGGGAATTGAGTTTCCCACGCCCAAAGAAAGCCTCTCAATTTAAGGTTAGTGTTAGTTACGGGTCTAAATATTCAGTACCTCAAATAATTAGGATGAACGATCGAGCCAAACAGCGAAGTATCGCACCGATAACGGTTCGTATCCTCGGGCAAGATGAAGCAGCCGTACTCGATCGGGTGGTGGGGATGGCATCTGCGGTACATTACGTTCACCCGGATAAACCCAACGAACTCTGGATAAACGAAGTCGGTGTCGCACCGGCCTATCAGCACCGAGGTATCGGCAAGCAACTCCTCGAAAAACTCTTCGATCTCGCGCGAGAACTCGGCTGTACGGAAGCGTGGGTACTCACCGAAGCGGAGAATTCAGCGGCCCGAGGACTGTATGCTGCCGTTGGCGGATCGGAAGAATCGGTGGTTTACGTCACTTTTGATATCAAATCCGGTTAAATCACTATAATTCCGGAGACCTGCGAGACAGGAACCGTTTGGGAATTTGCGGATTACGATCTTTTATCCGGCTTTGATACGAACTCACCCTTACATCTTATCCATCAAGCCCAAAAAGGC
>NZ_JADEXN010000433.1 GCF_015207075.1 Zarconia navalis LEGE 11467 | reverse complement strand
CGGTTCTCCTTCCGATGTCAGAATCACCGTTCGCTTTTTCCGTTCGGCAGACATCTGAAATTCCATCGAGTCGTGAACGGTTTTCGAGGGCATGATATCCCGCAGTTCTACGCGAGTCACTTTCACACCCCAGGGGTCGGTGGCGATATCGAGTTCTCGCAGCAGCGTTTCGTTAATCTCGCTGCGGGTGGTAAAAGTGCGATCGAGATCGAGTTTTCCCATCTCCGATCGAATTTGCGTCAACACCAAGTTCTGCATGGCTTGCCGTAGGTCTTCCACCTTGTAATAGGCTTTCTCCATATCCATAATTCGCCAGTAGACAACGGCATCGACGGTGATGGAAACGTTATCGCGGGTAATACAAACTTGGGGCGGAACGTCTAAAACTTTCTCTCGAATCGTTTCTTTGTAAACGACGTTATCGATAAATGGATAGATAAAGTTCAGACCGGGTTCTAGTTTTTTGCCATTATATTTTCCTAGCGTTTCAACGAGGGATTCATCTCCTTGATTGACAATTTTGACAGAACCCGCCAGGGCAGAACCTCCGAAAACGAGTAGAAATATTGAAATTATGTATTCCACGTTCGAGTCTCCTAAGAAATAAGAAAAGAGTTTGGAAAAAGACAGTATTCTCAATCCTTAATATTGAAAGGATCGATTGCAAAAAATCAGAAGTAAAGTGGTTGTTATTTCAAGAGTCGGGAAGAACAAATAAAGTATTTCCCGATCGACCCACGACAATAACTTTTTCGTCAGGACCGATGGCACGATCGCTCTCACATTTGGCTTGCCAAGAGTTTCCCTCAAAGATAACCCGACCTGTTTTTCCCGGTGCAATTTCCGTCAGGGTTTGTGCTTCCATTGACTCTTGCAGTGCCGAATGGCTGCGTTTGGGAAGCAATCGCCGAGTCAGAAAAACCAGCACCAATGAAAATACCATCCACAACAAAACTTGCAAACCCAAGTGCGGAATAACAAGAGCAATAATTGCCACGAAGAAAGCACTAATTCCCATGGCTAACTCGACAAAAGCTGTGGGAACGAATAGCTCCATCAAACATAAAATTGCTCCCCCTAACAACCAAATAAAAGAGGGACTAATTTGAGCGAGGGTTGAGGTGGCTGCTAAAATCGAAGTCGGCAAAGAGAAAAAACTCATATCGAAAGTTGGGTGGATAGATTGCCGGGAAAGCTGAAACTTATCTGAATGTCGAGGCTGGTTTCCAGGTTTGGAGTGAAATGAATGAAATTGACGATCTTCGAGATCTTTAAAAGATTCTAAAATTCGATCTAAATAGCGTTAATTTTTGTAAAAAACGTTGAAAGAATGGATTTGCCAAAAAAGGGCTAAGAGGAGTTGAATTTTTATACTTTATTGTAACCGATCGCTCTACAACTTGTAGCGAGGAGAAGACAAAGCGAGCGACTCGAATGCATGAAGACATCAGCTTAAGGGTGCAGGAGAAAAGTAGGTGGACGAACCGATCTCGAACGGATGAGTTGCTATTCTTCTTCTCTCCCAATCTCCTCCCTCACAGGTATAAATTTTTGAGAACCCTTGCAATTTAGGTCGTGATGGAAACGAAAATACAAGGGTTGTGCTTCCCCAGCAACGCCTGCTCCCTTTGCTCAAATCCGCGCCTTAGTTTAAAAACCCTTGTCAGTCTCCCCCATCTCCCCGCTTACAAGGGAATGCTTTTCACAGTTGAGACGGTCGCGTATCATTCTCGAACGAGATACAAACGGGTTTTTCTCTCCCAGCTCTCCCAGCTCTCCCAGCTCTCCCAGCTTCCCATGCTCCCCCAGCTCAAATCCGTGCCTTACTAAAAAACATACACTTATAAGCCATCTCCCCGCCCCCAAATTCAGCTCGCTCCCGACAGCGATCGAATCCGGTATGATATGTAAGGTATATGTCAATTTGAGGGTTCTCAATCCTAGTTCATGGCAAAAAAAAGCATGATCGAGCGCGGAAAGAAGCGCAGAAAACTTGTCGCCAAGTACGCGGCCAAGCGAGAAGAGTTGAAGGAGCAGTTCGATAAAGCTTCTTCTCAGATGGAGAAAATGGAAATCCATCGCAAAATCCAACAACTTCCCCGCAATAGCGCACCCAATCGAGTGCGGAACCGCTGCTGGATGTCGGGAAGACCGAGAGGTTACTATCGCGATTTCGGTTTATCTCGCAACACGATTCGAGAGATGGCTCACGAAGGACTGCTCCCAGGGGTTGTCAAATCGAGTTGGTAAATCGAGGGCGAATGCCTTGAGAGCAAGGGAATTAAGAATCGAGCGTTACTGTCCGCAACAGCGCTCGATTCCCAAACTGTCAAGTAATAAGTCACTCACAGCATTGGCTACGGCAAATTCGCCGTAAAAACTTTGAGAAAAGTCAAATGCTTGCATCTCCGTAACGATCGCCATCACGAGGGAGCCGACATCGTTCTCTCCTTCCATCCGCTGTCGCACGTAGATGCTTGCCGCTCTTTGGGCAATTTCTCCGTTGACCGGTTCGGGTAGAAACTCTTCATCGAGCCACTGATGTAGCGATCGTTCGAGCCACTCTCCTTCCTGTTGGGGATTTTGGGCGGGTGGTAGGGTAATCGGTGGAATTGCTTGAGACATAGATAGCGTGCCGAACAATGCGACTATCTACTATTCTGCCATTCTCCCGATCGCTACCCCCATCTCTTATCGCTCCACGCCAAAAATATGGAATACGACATCCCGGCGATCGTTCAGGGATATGCCCGAGGCTATTTCTTGATGGCTAATGAAGAACCGGGGAACTCCGATGTTGGGTGGTACAGTAGCCGGGAGCGAGCGATCGTGCCCCTAGACGATCGATTTCGCTATCCGCGCTCCCTGCGTCGAGTTCTCCATCAAGAACGCTTTGGGATTGCTGTGAATCGTGCGTTCGAGTATGTGGTTGAAGGTGGTGCAGATCGAGAAACCACCTGGATTTCTCCCAAGTTGAAACGGATTTACACGGCGCTACACCAAGCCGGTTGGGCCCACAGCTTTGAAACCTGGCAAGGAGATCGGCTTGCGGGTGGGATTTTGGGCATTGCCATCGGGGGAGCGTTCATCGGGGAATCGATGTTTTATCGCGTCCCGGAAGCCTCGAAGGTGGCGATGGTCAAATTGGTGGAACGGATGCGAGAGCGAGGTTTTATGCTATTCGACGCCCAATTGATGAATCCTCATCTGGCTCGATTTGGTGCCTATACCCTCAACGAAAAAAAGTATCAGCGCATGCTCGCCAGAGCTCTCGCGCGTCACTGCTCTTTACTGTGACGGGGAATGGGGAATGGGGAATGGGAAAAAGTTTCGCCAGTGCGATCGTCGTTCCCCCATATTTGCTAAAATTGAAAGTCAGCAGTGCCGATGTAGCTCAGTGGTAGAGCACTCGATTCGTAATCGAGCGGTCACGAGTTCAAATCTCGTCATCGGCTTTTACGTCAATTAGGACTCACGCAACGGCGACCGATGTAGGGGAATCCCGTGCCCGGTTTCCCTCCCAAGCATCATAATATGGCAGCTGTGCGTAAGTCTCGTCCAAAATGCCCTCGATCTGGGCAAGGGTTCGATCGGGGTTACCATACCCTTAATGCGATTCCACGGTCACGGAGATGATTTATCCATGAAAAGACAGATTTTGCTATCTTCCCTAACTGCGATATTTTTGTGGGGGGGGTATGCAGAAGTGGCTCATCGATCCGCCTGGGCCCAAGAACCCTCAACCGCACCCCAAACTGAGTCCGGTTGGGAATTGCTGTCCCGTCCCGAAGCCGGATTCGCTATCGAGATCCCACCGGGAACCTTGCGCGAAGAAGTGCAATCGGTCGAGACAGAAGTGGGGCAAATCGAACTCCACACCATTGGCGTCGATCGAGAAACTCGGGTCTATGCCGTTCGCTACAATGACTTTCCCGAAGTTTTCCAAGCTTTACCTGCCGAAACCTTGCTAGAGGGAACCATGCGAGGGCTGACCGCCAATGTCAGCCAGCGTTTAGAAGCCGACCGACCGATTTCCTTAGCCGGACATCCGGGACTGGACTTGTACTACGAAGGTCTTGACGGATTGGTCTACAAACATCGCGTGTATTTAGTCAACCAACGAATTTATCAGACAATTGTCGTCACCTCCCAAGAGGATCTGACCAATTTTTTGTCCGAAGCCGATCGATTTCTCGATTCCTTTAACTTGACCGCTCTCGAACCGCAATTTTAAGTTCGATCGAACCGTTGACAGTTTGCCAAAGGCGATCGCCTCGTTGTTCGTTGCTGGAGTTAGGGGTGTCCCGATTGCACGACGAAATCCAAGCCCCACCGGACAACTGACATTATCTCGATCGCCCAAGCGTTTTGACCGAACTAAACCTGCGATCGAATCAACTCTACCCCATCTCGACCATCGGATTTTTGCAGGTAGACCTTAACCGTCTCCTCCTTGGCTGTCGGCAGGGTTTTCCCTGTAAACGTGAGATGGATCGGCAACTGGCGATGTCCGCGATCGACCAATACCGCCAGCCAAATCGCCTCGGGTCTACCGTACTCGTGAATGGCATTGAGGGCGGCGCGAATGGTTCTACCGGTATAGATCACATCATCCACCAAAACCACCTGTTTGCCCGTTAAATCGAAAGGGATTTTGTCCTTGGCCGGGGTGCGCACGCCACGGAGATCGAGATCGTCGCGGTAAAAGGTGATATCCAGCGCCCCGAGAGGAACGGTGATGTTTTCGAGGGTTTCCACTTGAGTCGCGAGCATCTGTGCCAAGGGAACGCCTCGGGTATAGATGCCCAAGAGGACTAAATCTTCGATATTCCCCGACTTTTCTACAATCTGAGAGGCCAAGCGCGTCAGGGTACGACGAATTTCTTCTGGGGAGAGAATTTCAACGACTGGATTCGGCATGAGCAGTTTTCACTGATTCTACTTTCGCCATATCTCGCTCGAGTTGTCGCCGATCGATGCATTTCCCTTCAATAGGGGCTTGAACAGCGTAATTTTTTTGCAACCGCTCTTATCC
>NZ_JADEXN010000432.1 GCF_015207075.1 Zarconia navalis LEGE 11467 | reverse complement strand
ATATTGCGGGGATTGGGGTGTGCCTTCTGGCGGCGTTTGTGGCAACGAATGCCGAAAGCGTCATCGGGGCAACGTTACAATCCCAGTTCGACTGGCTGACTAATGAAGTGGTGAATATCTTAAACACGACGATCGGGGCGATCGTGGCAGTGTTGTTGGGATGGGCTTATCTCCATTTCTCCGTTGGCTTGTAAATGGGATGGTCGATCGTTTTTTCAAATTTAATTTCGAGCCGATTTTCGATATATTTTTAGTTTAGAATCAATATCTTTCTAAAGTGGTTTTGCAGCAGATTAACGAACCAATCAATCAGTAGATAAAGATGATTTTTATAGATAAAACGGTACAATCACAAACTGAAGTAATTGCATTAAGCTCAGATAAACTTGTTAGTATTATTTGAGAAAATATAATTTTTTGAACTTATATTAGTTCACTAAAATTTAAAATATACGAGCGGATTCAACCTGATAAAAGTTATTTTTTTTGATTTTATCGATCGGGTATAACATCATCTAATTTGCGGTTGACTTTAAATTTTGTCATGGAATCGACATGAGTTCCAGGCGGGATATACCGACAAGTTACATCGTTCTCGATCTCGGTTGAGTGAAGCTACTTAGGCGTGAATACTCAACCCCCACGAATCTGAAAACATTCTGTAGTTGGTATAAAGTTAACCCCCGATTTGGGAATGCATCTTTAAGATAGTAAATAGAAATTTCACAGCGACCGGGCGTTGCCAAAGTGACATCCCTCTGATGGGAGGTCAGCTATACAACTATCGTGGCACACACGGAGGAAAGATCGTTAATGACCGATCCATACCAACCTACAGCCGGGGAACGCGCACTCGATCGGGACTGCACTACCCTATCTCGCCACGTTCTACAACAACTACAAAGCTTTTCGGCCGAGGCCCAAGATTTGAGTGCCTTGATGAACCGTATCGCCTTAGCCGGGAAACTGACAGCTCGTCGCCTCAGCCGCGCGGGAATTATGGCCGGAGTCCTCGGATTTGCCGGAACTGAGAACGTCCAAGGCGAAGCCGTCAAAAAGATGGATATTTACGCCAACGATGTCTTTATTTCGGTCTTCGAGCAAAGCGGCTTGGTTTGTCGCCTTGCCTCCGAGGAAATGGAGAAGCCCTATTACATCCCGGAAAACTGCCCGATCGGTCGTTACACCCTGGTATACGACCCCATCGACGGTTCCTCGAATATCGACGCAAACCTCAATGTCGGCTCCATTTTCGCCATTCGCCAGCAGCAAGGCAACGATGAAGATGGTTCGGCGCGGGATTTGCTCGAATGCGGACGCAATCAAATCGGTGCCGGCTATATTCTCTACGGCCCGAGTACCGTTTTGGTGTACTCCATCGGTACGGGGGTGCATGCGTTTACCCTCGATCCGAGTTTGGGGGAATTTATCCTGTGGCAAGAAAATATTAAAGTTCCCGAACATGGCGCGGTGTATAGCGTCAACGAGGGCAATTTCTGGCAGTGGGAGGATTCGATTCGCGATTACATCCGCTACGTGCATCGCCACGACGGCTACACCGGACGCTATAGCGGTGCGTTGGTGGGAGACTTTCACCGCGTTTTGCTCCAAGGTGGGGTATTTCTCTATCCCGGTACGGTGAAAAAACCCGAAGGTAAATTGCGGCTGCTGTACGAGTCGGCACCTTTAGCCTATCTCATCGAGCAAGCGGGGGGACGCGCCAGTACGGGAACCCAAGACATACTAGATGTTGTGGGTTCACAACTCCATCAGCGCACGCCGTTAATTATTGGCAGTAAGGAAGATGTGTCTCTCGTGGAGTCTTTTATTCAAGAAAACGCTCGCATGGAAGAGGACAGAATCCTTGTAGATTCTTAGGATTTGTGGATGTCGATCGAAGAGTCGATCGATATTGTTCAGTTCATTCAAAACACAATAATTATGACGACCAACCCTCTGTTAGAAATTCAAGATTACGGACAAAGCATCTGGATGGACAATTTGTCTCGAGATGCGATCGAATCTGGAGAACTTAAAGACGCGATCGTGACGCGGGGATTGCGGGGAATCACCTCGAACCCAGCGATTTTTGAAAAGGCGATCGCCGGAAACAAAATTTACGATGCCGATATCGAAGCTGGTATTAAAGACGGCAAATCCGTCACCGAAATTTACGAATCCTTAGTCTTTGAAGACATTCGCAATGCCTGCGATATCTTCATGCCGGTCTACGAACAAAGTAAAGGTGTCGATGGATTCATCAGCATTGAAGTTCCCCCCAATATCGCGCGGGATACCGAAACCACCATTTCCGAAGCACGTCGCTATCACAAAGCCGTCGATCGTCCCAACGTGATGATTAAAATTCCCGGCACCCCCGAAGGCTTACCGGCTGTGGAACAAGCGATCGCCGATGGCATTAGCGTCAACGTCACCCTACTGTTCTCCGTCCAAGCCTATATCGACACCTTCTGGGCTTATATTAAAGGCTTAGAAGCGCGGGTAGAAAAAGGAGAACCCATTGATAATATCTCCTCCGTGGCCAGTTTCTTCCTCAGCCGCATCGATAGCGAAGTGGACGGCCGCATCGATAAAATGCTCGCCGAAACCAGCGATGCCGACGAGAAAGCGAAATTAGAAAGCGTCAAAGGCAAAGTCGCGATCGCCAACGCCAAGATCGCCTATCAAGAATACAAGAAAATCCTCGCCACCGATCGCTGGCAAGCCTTGGCAGCCAAAGGTGCAAAAGTCCAACGTCTCCTCTGGGCGAGCACTAGCACCAAAAACCCCGACTACAGCGACGTGATGTACGTTGACGAACTCGTCGGGCCCGATACCGTCAATACCCTACCCCCCAACACCATCGAAGCCTGCGCCGACCACTGCGATATCGACAACCGCGTCGAAACCGACATCGACGGCGCAACCCAGACCATGGCAACCCTAGCCGAAGTGGGTATCGACGTTGACGAAGTGATGGCACAACTCCTCGATGAGGGCATCGATAAGTTTATCAAACCCTTCGAGTCGCTGATGGAGTCCCTCGAAGACAAAGTGAAGCAACTCGCACCTGTCTAAATATCGTCAAAAAAAATGGGGAGTGGGTTGCTTTTTAGGCGATCGATTCCCCATTCCGTTTGTGTGGGAAAAGATACGCAGATGTAGGGACGCAGAAAATGACGATTTACGATTCAACGTGCGTTTGAGATCGGTCTAAACCCTGACTCTGTGGTTCTCACAACCAAGAGCTTGTCAATGGGAAATACATGGTTTCAAGTATTTGGGTGTTGGCAATAACGGTATAGCCTTGACCCGAACTCGCGTGTATTCACTCTCCCCCTGCAACACCAGCTCCCCCCGCTCTATTAAAGTTCATAACTCGCTCATGATTTCACTGGCAGAAAATCCACTTCGCGTGGGACTCCAACAAGATCGCGTTCCCGACCCGCAAATTTTAATTATCTTCGGCGCATCGGGAGACTTAACCCAGCGCAAACTCATTCCCGCCATCTACCAGATGAAGCTGGAACGCCGCCTTCCTCCAGAACTAACCATCGTCGGTGTGGCCCGACGAGATTGGAGTCACGACTTTTTCCGGGAACACCTGCGCGAAGGAATCGAACAGTTTGGTGGCGGACTGCAATCCGAACAAATTTGGAATGAATTCGCCAACGGCTTATTCTACTGCTCGGGGAATATCGATTCCCCCGAAAGCTACCAAAAACTCAAAGCCTTTCTCGGAGAACTCGACGAAAAACGGGGCACCCGAGGCAACCGCGTCTTTTACCTGTCCGTCGCGCCGCGCTTTTTCGGCGAAGCCACCCAACAACTCGGCGAGGCTGGAATGCTCGCCGATCCGAGCAAGCAACGCCTGGTGATCGAAAAACCCTTCGGCCGAGATTTGAGTACGGCGCGGATGCTCAACCGGGTGGTGCAAGATGTCTGCGACGAACGGCAAGTCTACCGCATCGACCATTATCTCGGCAAAGAGACGGTACAGAACTTGTTGGTGTTCCGGTTTGCCAATGCCATTTTCGAGCCGTTGTGGAACCGGCAGTTTGTGGAAAACGTGCAAATTACCGTCGCCGAAACCGTGGGACTGGAAGGACGTGCCGGGTATTACGAAACCTCTGGCGCGCTGCGGGATATGGTGCAAAACCACCTGATGCAACTGTTTTGCCTGACGGCGATGGAAGCGCCGAACTCCCTCGATGCCGATAGCATTCGCAACGAAAAAGTGAAGGTGGTACAGGCGACGCGTCTGGCCGATTTGGATAACTTAGAGCGATCGGCTATTCGGGGTCAATATACCGAAGGGTGGATGAAAGGCAAACAAGTTCCCAGCTACCGGGAAGAAGATGGGGCCGATCCAAAGTCGACGACTCCCACCTACGCGGCACTGAAGCTAAATATCGATAACTGGCGCTGGAAAGGGGTTCCCTTCTACCTGCGAACGGGCAAGCGGATGCCGAAGAAAGTCTCGGAAATCGCTATCCAATTCAAGGATGTGCCGCACTTGATGTTCCAATCGGCGGCTAAACAAGCTAATCCTAACGTCTTGGCAATGCGGATTCAGCCCAATGAAGGTATTAGTATGCGTTTCGAGGTGAAAACCCCTGGCAGCGCGCTGCGGACGCGATCGGTGGATATGGATTTCCGCTACGATACCGCTTTTGGTAAACCCAGTACAGACGCATACAGCCGTTTGCTGATTGACTGTATGTTGGGAGACCAAACCCTATTCACGCGCGGTGATGAAGTGGAGGCCTCCTGGCGAGTACTGACTCCCTTGCTCAATGTTTGGGACGCACCCGCACCGCCGGACTCGATTCCCCTGTACGAAGCGGGAACCTGGGGACCGGTGGAAGCGGAATTGCTCCTAGAACGAGATGGCGGACGCTGGCGCAGACTTTAGATGAATGGGGAATAGGGAATGGGGAATAGGGAATGGGGAATTTTTAAGTAACAAGTAATAAGTAATAAGTTGGGAAAGGAGTCGGGGGAAATGGTTACTCTCTCCCATCTCCCCCTCACCGCGTCCCGGTCACTGAG
>NZ_JADEXN010000431.1 GCF_015207075.1 Zarconia navalis LEGE 11467 | reverse complement strand
GGCCCGAAGAACATCACCTGTCCCAGAGGGTCTCCTTCCACCAAAATGGCGTTGTACACGTCGTTGACGTTAGCGAGGGGATGGGTTTTGGGAAGCAGGGTGGGGTGGACTTTAACTTCGAGTTGTTGGGGTTTGTCGCCGTCTGCGGAGGTATCTTCTTGAGCGATCGCCAGCAGTTTGATGGTAAAGTCGAGCTTCTCGGCGTAGGCGATATCGGCAGCACTGACGTGGCGAATCCCTTCGCAGTAGATGTCATCGAGTTTGATGCGTCCGCCAAAAGCAAGGGAGGCGAGGATGGCGATTTTGTCGGCGGCATCCAAACCATCCACATCGGCGGTGGGATCGGCTTCGGCATACCCCAAACGTTGGGCATCGGCGAGAACGTCGGCAAAGTCTACCCCTTCGGCTTGCATCCGGGTGAGGATGTAGTTGGTGGTGCCGTTGATAATCCCGGTGACTCGTTTGATGCGGTTGACACCCAGGGCTTGCTTGAGGGGACTGATGACGGGAATACCGCCCCCGACGGCGGCTTCAAGCATCACGTACACGCCTTTATCGTTGGCGGCAGAAAAGATTTCATCGCCGTAGCGGGAAATGACGGCTTTGTTGGCGGTGACGATGTGTTTTCCCGATTCGATCGCCTTGAGGATAAGCGATCGGGCCGGTTCGAGTCCGCCAATCAATTCGACCACAATATCAATATCCGGGTCGGTGACGATGGCTTCGAGATCGGTTCCCACAATCTGGGGGGGCAGTTCGATCGATCTCGGTTTGTCAGGCGATCGGACCCCAACTCGGGCAATGGCTAACTCTTGCAGTAGGGGATGTCGCCCCATGGTGTCTAGCAAAATTTGGGCGGTTCCCGTACCAACTGTGCCTAATCCCAGTAAACCGATCTTGAAACCCACAATAAGTAAACCTGCACCAACTTGACGTGACTTCTTTCATATTCTAGAGGTTTCTTGACCCTCCCGCTGGAAATCAATGAATTCAGAGCGAAAAATACATCGATAGAATTGTCGATCGTCTACAAAAATCATCAAACTAAATATTATGACGAAGCCTTTCGATTGTCGAAAAAGGTTCGATCTCAATTTTCTAAAAAGTTAAGACCGAGAAACAAAGCGGTCACTGTTCCCGAAACGCAAATATCTCCCGCTTCTATCTTGCTGTTAATTTCGGAAATTGGAACTAAAACAACTTTAATTTCTTCAGTTCGATCGAGATTTTGTTCGCTCGTTAATTCCACATCCCGAGCTAGAAATAAATGAATTTGATTGGTATCTTTTACGGGATTATCGTAAAACGTTGCCAGTTTCGTTAGTTTTTTAGCCACGTAGCCTGTTTCTTCTGTGAGTTCCCGCGATGCGGCGATTTCAGCCTCTTCCGTCGCCCGATCGAACCCTCCTGCCGGAAGTTCCAATAAAATCTCCCCCACACCATGTCGGTACTGACGTACGAACACCACTTGGCGGTCTCGGGTGATGGCAAAAACTAAGGCAATATCCGGTCGAACGTTTACGAAAAAATCATCGACGATCTCGCCGTTGGGCAATCGGACTTCATCTCGCCGAACCTTACACCAACGATGGTTTAAAACCTGGTGAGATTGCAAAAGCTGCCATTTTTTCATAAAACAAGCGATGCCACGAGACTAAGTTGGGAGTCCTACTCTTCCGTTGTACTATACCGAACGATCGATAGCGACTCGAAACGCGCTCTCGATTACTCTAAAATGTTACTTAGCCATCTATAATGCGACGATCGATCCGCCGCCGATGGGTGAGTGGAGAAGTCATATTTGAGGTGAGAAAATGAGCGATCGAATTGAGGTACTACGGGGAGATCTCACTCAACAAAATGTCGATGCGATCGTCAATGCGGCCAACAGTTCCCTTTTAGGAGGCGGCGGCGTTGATGGGGCGATTCACCGCGCTGCGGGCCCGCAATTACTCGCCGAATGCCGTCAGTTAAACGGCTGCGAAACTGGAGAAGCCAAAATCACCCAAGGGTACAACCTGCCGGCAAAGTGGGTGATTCATACCGTCGGCCCGGTTTGGAGAGGCAGTTCTCTCGGACGCGACGACCCTCGCCCGGAAGACGAGTTGCTGGCTCGGTGCTACCGCAATTGCTTGCAGTTAACTCAAGAGTATCCGATCGCCACCATTGCCTTTCCTGCCATTAGTACCGGGGTTTATCGCTTTCCCAAACTGCGCGCGGCCAAGATTGCGGTGCGAGAAGTGCGGCAGTTTCTCGCACGGAATTCGGCGCTCGAATTGGTACTCTTCGTCTGTTTTTCCGATCCCGATCGATCGATCTATCAGCAAGCTTTGGAAGGTTCCCATCGCGCACGCCGTCGATCGCGCCACTAAGCGGCGAGTATCTAAGTGACTAAGGCGTGTCAACTTAAGGTCTGGAATTTTGCAACACCCCATTATTGGCTGCCAAAACCTAGACTCGGGGGGTTTCCCCCGCACGCTTACCAAGGAGAACCCACCATGGTAAAACCCGCCCAATAGTAGGGATGAGAGAAATTGCGATCGCCCCAGCGTCCCAATTCCGGAGGCAGGGAAACCCCAAAATCCGGCGCGATCGCCAGTTGACTGCCTTCAACGAAAACCTCTCCCCGCAGCATCCCCAATTGCGCTTGCCGCAGGGCTTCAGCTTTGATGGGAGCCTCTTTCAGGTGGCGGTAAAACTGACTCATCAGAGCTAGAGATCCCATATCGCTCACCTTCCACAAACTGGCCAGAGCAGACTTGGCGCCCGATCGCACGGCCAATCCCGCAAACCCTAACTCGGCATATTCATCTCCTACTGCCGTTTCGCAAGCACTCAGCACCAGTAACTCGACCACTGGAGGGGCATACCATCGGGCTTGTCGCAGTCCGTCGAGGGAGAGGCGATCGTCCCATAGCTGAATGTAGGCTTCGTGCCTTCGGCCCGGATCGAATTGGGCGTGGGTTGCTAGATGGACGATGCTGAAGGTTTCTTCCTGACGGCGGGCGATTAAATTTTCTAGGGTAAAGGCTTCGTCGATAAAGGCCAAACCCGGCCATAAACCTTGAGTGGATGAGGTTTCGGTGAGGAGATCGGATTTTTGGGAGCTGTCGGTTTCCTCGGATAAGTCCCGTGCCACATCGCCGATCAGAATTGAGAGTTCCGAGAGAACGGCCGGTAACGGCTCGGCATCGGAATTGGGAAATTCCGACGCACCCATCGCCAAAACGCGAGCGTCTCGGACGCTTTTGTACTGAGTATTGGTGAGGCTGAGGCTGGGTACGGAACCGATACTGTAGCGTTCCACCAAAAATTGCCGGCCGTCGTGCAGTGCCGCCAGGGGAACTTGCCGCAGTCCCGCATCCATCGAAAAAATCAGGGTGTCGATGCCCAAACCCTCTAGCTCCTCTTCTAAGGGTCTTACAAGCCAGTGGTAGAGTTCTTGAGCCAGGGGTAGATAGCTATCGGATCTCGGTGAGTTGAGATTGTTGAGAAAGATGCGCACGGTATTGCGCAGGCGATGGCGATCGAGATCGACGGTTTTGACGATCGGCGGCCCCTCGGGAACCACCAGCACCAGGTTGAGCTGTTCGCCACGATCGGCACGATCGTCGGATAGTTGGCTTTTGGGTAGAGTCAAGGCATAAATAATGACGGATTTTTTGCCCGTTTGCGTCTCGATGGTTTTTAAAGCATTCCGCATCGTCTCTGCGGTGGCATTCTGTGGGCTATCTTCACGATCCTCAAAATAAGACTTATATTCTGCCTCGAACAGTCTCTCGATTTGGACTGTGGCTTCTTCGGTATCTCCATCGGCTAGGGTTTCGGCAATGTCCGCGCGCGTAGGCAATGGGGATGCCACAGACAAATCGAGCGATGGGGAATCGGCCACATTGCCGGGGATTTCGTCGGATTCGATCGCCTCGGGAACTGAAACGGAAGCGCGATGGACGGTAGGTGGTTCTTGAGGGGTTTCGGATGTTTCCACTGAGGCGGCGTCGCTTGTTTGGGGTCGATCGGGTCTGGTTCGGTCGATCGCCCGGATGGGGTTAGACTCTTCTGGGGAACGGCGAGGGATTGTCTGTGATGGCGGGGATGAGAAGATGGACGATTCCGTTTCGGGAGATAGATTCTCCTCTGTGGGGTCGGGGATAACTTCAACCTCCAAGACCCTATCCTGGGGTTGAATTTTGGGTCTCACGGCAACGGTTGCATCCGCTGGGGGAAAACTCCACACCATATCTTGGGAGGATTCGCTATAGGGCATTCTCAAGGAAATAGCACGATCGGCTTCCGGCATCCCCCAGGTAAAAGCGAGTATCTCGGTGTTGGTATCGATTCCAACGGACAATTCCCCATTCAATAATTCGGCAATATGCCAAGCAACGGTCAGTGTTGATGACCCGATAAACTCGGGTAAAACGTCTAAATCGAGTTCGGTGTCTGTGATGGGATTAAACGTGACACTCCAATCGACATCCAGATTCAGTGAGTTCTCGGGTTGTGCATCGGTTTCGGGTTCAAGAGGTTCCGAGATCGGTTCCGTCTCTGGAGGTGTTTCAGGGTTGGGGGTAGGAGTTTCCACAACCTGTCCCGTGTCTGGAAGTGTTTCGGGATTGGCAGGTTCTATTCCTGAGTTGCCTTCCGTTACGGAAATGGGTTCAGAGGTTTCGTTAGGGGATGGCGGATTGACGTCAATTTCGATCGCATCCCCAGTATCGGTGGGAGGTGGATCGGAACTGCTATCGGTTTCGGGAGTGAGGTTAATGAATTCTCCGTCTAGAGGTGAGTCGGGGGGGTCTACATTAACTGCAATATCCGTGTCGGCATTCTCTTGGGCTTGTCCGTCTTCGGGATTGTTCGGGGTTTGTTCGACAGGGGTCTGTGCGACGGGGGTTTCTGGAATTTCTGCGTCTAAATTCTCTCCATCATCAGTTCCGGTATTCAAGTCTGGATTCAACTCTGGATTCGAGAGAGGCGGATCGGGTTCGGGAGGCGGATCTTGAATATTGGGGGGCGAATCGGGTTCGGGGTTGTCGGATTCGGGAGGGTTGTTGAC
>NZ_JADEXN010000430.1 GCF_015207075.1 Zarconia navalis LEGE 11467 | reverse complement strand
CTCCTGGGGCGGCTCCACCACTTGCCAGTTGAACCCCCCTCGTGCCAGTTCCTGACTTAATGCCTGTCGGGTCTCTAGTAGTTGGGTGATGGTATTGCGCTGAATTTCCACCTCCGGTTGGAGACGGTTGTACTTAGCGATCGCCTTGGGAAAGCGATCGAGTTCGGCTCGCAGTTCCTCCTCGATGCTACCGAGTGCCCGATCGCGAGCTTGCAAACCCCGTAACTCCGCTTGCACCTCCAAAACCCGATCGACCAAATCTTGGTCGGTCTTACCGAGTTGTCCGGTTTGCCTGAGAGATTCCCCCGATTTGATGGGTGGAGCCGAATTGAGACCTAAAACCCGTTGTTGCTCTTGGGCGAGAAGGGTAAGTTGGCGCTGGCGCTGTTCTTGCAGCGCTTCCACGTCCGGGTGGTTGTTCGTTAATCTCAAACGTTCCTGGGCAAGGGTCAATTCGGTCTTTTGCAGTTCGTCGAGCAAGGCTTGGTAGCGAGATGACTGACTCAAGCGAGAGGCTATCAGTCCTTCTTTGGGGGAGCGAGTCAGTTGCCCCTGTAATGCCCCGTAACGAGCCTGAGTCTCCTCGTACTGAGCGCGTAGGGTACGCCGTTCCCCTTCGATCCTGTCTAGGGCTTCTGCAACGCTATTCGCCTGCTGCTGGGGATCGATGAAATTCTCGTTGGCGCGAAAGGCTTCGAGATCGTCTTCTAACTGGATGAGGCGATCTCTTGCGGTTTCGGACTGTTCGTCGATAAACGCCAGACCCTGGGTCAGGCGGAGCTTCTCCTGCTCTAAGTTATACTCCTGATAAACCTGTTGCAAGGTTTCGAGAATTTTTTGAGTTTTAACGGGGTTGCCATCGGTATAGACCGCTGCAAAAATTTGCGTTTCCTCTCCACCGGCTTCCACCCGAGACAGACCCAAGTTTTGTTCGATATCAGCTCCCTCTAGGTCTGGGTAATCAGTCCGCAACCGTGCGGCTACTTCTTCGGTAAACTGGGAACTCCGCATCAGAGCCAGCTGAGTGGCATAGTCATCGTCACCGGTCTGAGAACTCTCAAGAGTTCTTTCTAGGGTTTGCTTTTGGGGGTAGTTCGGCTCAACCAATAGCTGCATCGTACTGCGATAGGTCGGTTTCGTCTTTAGGGTAATCGCGGCTGTGGCGCACAAGACCGCAATAAAAATGCCCGAGAACCAATAGCGTTGGCGTACCAGGATGCCAAATAATTGACCGTAACCTAAATCTGCTTCCGCTGTTTCGTTGAGATGGCTCTGTGTCATGCGGGCTTCGCTAGTTGGGAACCATTGCCAGTTCGGGATGCCTCAAATCTACCATCGACGGTGTGCTCACGTGTGTCGCGATTCGCTCCACCTTTTGGAAAAAGATAGACTCGGAAAAATTGCCTAAAGCCCGGTCGCGAATTGCATGGAAATCCCAGTCTCGCTTTCGCGATTCGAGGAGTGCGGCTTTGAGGGACGCTGGGGTCTGCTCTTCAAATAATATTCCGGTTTGGTCGGGGACTTGAGTTTCTAAAATCCCTCCCGCACCATACCCAATGACGGGCGTACCGCTGGCGTTGGCTTCGATGGGAACCAGTCCGTAATCCTCCAGAGCCGAAATGACGACGGCACGCGCTTTGGACATCAACAAGCAGCGTTGGGTATCGCTGACGTATCCTAAGAATTGGACGTTATCGGAGGCGATCGATTCTAAGTATTTTCGCTCCGGACCGTTTCCAATAATAATGAGAGGCCACCCCAATTCGTTGAAAGCTCGAATCGTAACATCAATCCGCTTATATCCCAACAATCGCGATGTCACTAAGTAGAAGTCTTCTTTGCGATCGCTAAATTTGAACTTTTGGCTATCAATCGGATAGTGGGCAACTAAAGCGCGTCGTCCGTAAGCTTTCTGGATACGGCGCGAAACCACTCCGGAGTTAGCAATGTAGAGATCTGGTTCTTGGGCGTATTGTCGATCGACTCTCACCATACTCTTGAGGAGTTTGGCGATCGCCGGATAAATCAGTTTGTACTGCGAGTAGTTTTTGAGATACGTGTCCGTATCCCAGACGAAGCGAGTCACATTATGACAAAAGCAAATATGTTTGGCTCCGGGTCGTTTGCGGACGGACTTGGCAAAGCTACTGCTACTGCTGAGAATCAAATCGTACTCCTGAAGATCTAACATCCGGAAAGCTGGATAATAGAAAGGTGCCAACAACCGGAAATTTTTGGCAGCTCCGGGAATTTTTTGCAACACTGTTGTGTTCACAACTCGATCGCTCAAGTCGATCGTTCTTTGCGGATCGTACAGCGACGTAAAAATATCCGCCTCGGGAAAGTAATGACAAAGCAGTTCAAAAACTCGTTCAGCTCCACCTCTTTGAGTTAAATAGTCATGGACAAGCGCGATTTTCATAGTCTCTACATCCAGTCGATTTCTAATCGTTAATCCCCTAAAAGCCACTCTGTCAAGCAAACCTTAAACTATCGCGAATGGAGAATAGAATATTTATCGCTAAAATTCAGAAAAAAGCATCATAAAACGATGGCTATTCACCACTGAGTTTTCAGGTTTTAGCATTCTCAAGAAAGAGTCTGTGAATCAGCTCTAATACCCTTCATAGACTTTCAAGCAAAGATACGAATCCTAACTCTGGAACATACCGTATAACGCGATTTATGAATTCAAGATATTGAATTTTTAGTTGTTAGCTGAAATAACGCAAATCTGTTTTCTCTATGCCTAAAATTAAAAATTAACAACGACGGAATGCGAGTTTCAGCTTATCCCGCGCTGACGTTGCATCGTCAAAAAAAGTCAAATTCCAGATCGATACAATCGATACACAAGGGCGAACTACTTAAATTTCAATCCCTCGAATAAAATGACGTAACTTGGTTTTTTGGTTATACTCACCTCAGATTTTGTTACAAAAAAAGAACTAGAATCCGAGTAAGTTTGGGTTAGGAAATAGGCCAGTACTCAAGAATTAACCTTACCCATCCAGGCTGATTTTTTTCTATATAGTTGTACTTTGAAAAACATTAGTATGATTTTCGCTTTAAACACAAGTGTCGTAATAATTGTCCGGTCACAAGGATAAAAAACGATAACCACAAGGATTTTAGGAATTTGAACCTAAATTCTACTTTTGTTTCGGCTTTCAGTCCCAAAAGAGACCAAAAATTGTCTAGTTACCAATAGCTGACCTATTTTGATTAGCGATCTATTAGCATGGTAATGAGATGAGTAGATGTCTTCGAAAACTCAGCTTTTACCCAGGCAGGATAAGAGTTTGACGTGCATTTCCGGAGATGTCTAGTAACAGACTTGACCCTAATTTGAATAGTCGTTTGAGTTTAGGAGCTTGTTTGAGCTTTATAGATAGCCATAGTAATTTAATATGGAATCTTTTGACATCAGTATTTTCCGTATCTTTTTTGATTTATTTTGATACGAACCATACGAAAGTTCTCTTTTTAGAAAAATTAACTTCGTTATTTTTTACTTCGGTCGTTCGTGATATTTCACCAGAAAAAATTTTTGTCGTTGTCTTCATTCAATGGGAGTCATACGCTTTCAATTCAACCCCTCATGTCAAAATTGACTCAGCAGTCGCTGGGTGAGGCAAGCTCTGAAATACTGAACTTATTCTTTACCCAGTGTTAACTCAGTCTTAACTTTCTCATTGAACCTGACACGACAGGAAGTTATAACAGGTTAATATTTGTCAACAATTACGCTCGCATTATGGCCTCTCACTCATGAGTTGGCCATATTTTTACGCATAAAACTTGCTTAACTCTCAAGTAGTATACGTATTTACACGCATTTAAATGTACAGCGCCTCATGGTGTAAATACGTATTATTAACGTGAGTTCGGGTGAAAGATATCGTTCCGCCATGTTTTTCTTCGATAATCTGACGAGCGATTGCCATTCCTAACCCCGTGCCTTTTCCCACACCTTTAGTGGTAAATCCCTGCTCGAAAATATGCTGTCGCACTTCCTCTGGCATCCCCACCCCATTATCGGAAATCCGGATGGTGACTCCTTCATCTTAAATGTCGGTTTGAATGGTAATTTGGTTGGGATTTGCTGCAATTTCCTCAAAACTGCGATCGACATTTCCTTCATTTAATGCATCGATGGCGTTGGCAATCAGATTTATAAACACCTGATTCAGTTGTCCGGGAAAGCATTTCTCTTCAGGGCTATTCCCGTACTCTTTGAGGATTTCAATCTCCGGACGCTGTTCGTTGGCTTTGAGGCATGGTGAGGAAATCGGCGATCGCCCATTCTCCTTGTTTGCGTGGTTTCATCAGAACTCATCTTAACCTTGCGAGGGCTAAGTCGTGCAGACAAGTTCTATGTCATGCAAGTTTTAGTCTCGGAACTCGCCCAATCAGAGATGGAGACGATCGTACCCGATCGCTCTTATCCAGTATGGTCGCCGTATAATGCAGTTGACGCAGCAGAGATGATGCTAAAAGTACTACGCGCAGCTAAAACTCAAAACCATACGTCATAACACCCAACACTGTGTTGGTGCACATGGAATAGAGACGATCGATGAGATATTTGGGTGACTTGCGTCTTCAGAATTTCCACCTCATAGTTGTTCATCCTTCCACAAGACTCCCCGATGAAACCAGACCCCTCTCTCCACAGCGCGATCGACCTCCACCCCCTCACCGTATTCCCCGACACAACTGTATCTGATGCGATCGCCCGCCTCTTGGAAACCGATGCCAGTTGCGTGCTAGTTATCAAAAGTCCCAACTCTCCCAAACTCCTGGGTTGGCTAAACGATCGCGATCTTTTACGCTCGATCGCATCGGGGAAAAACGACACCGACTTAACGATACAAGCGGTGATGAAAGTACCGTCATCGGTACTCGAAGCATCGAGCGAGCAAAATGTATCCCTTCTGCTCGATCGATTTCGCAAAACCGAACTGAGCCATCTTCCCAACGTCGATGCCCAAGGTAACCTTATCGGATTAGTGACACAAAAAAGCTTGCTACAAGCCATCGATCCCCAAACTGTTCAGGGAGAAACCATCGATCGAC
>NZ_JADEXN010000429.1 GCF_015207075.1 Zarconia navalis LEGE 11467 | reverse complement strand
CCCAATTCCGATCGCTCTTGGGCGGCGAGAATTCCGGCTTGGGCGTGCCACCACACCGCCGCGCATACTTTAGGAGCGATCGAATCGGTTTGCTTTGCGCCTTGCGCCATCAGCCCCCCTGCCAGTCCGGTGAGGACATCCCCCGTACCGCCTCGTGCCAGGGCTGGCGTACTTTGGGCGTTCAGCCAAACCGTACCGTCGGGATGGGCGATCGCCGTGCGCGCACCTTTGAGTACCACGATCGCCCCACTCTGCTGGGCCGCACCTCGGGCAGCGGTTGGAACATCCTCTAAATGCTCCACGAGATCGGGAAAGAGGCGGCGAAACTCACCCGGATGGGGGGTAAATACTGTCTGCGCCCCTCGCAACCCGCTTTCTCCGGCCAACAGTAGAGGTGCTTCTTTGGGCAAAAACGTTCCTAATTGTACGAGAATATTCAAGCCATCGGCATCCAAAAGAATCGGGCAGGGAGCGCCCCACACGGCTTCTACTGCACGAACTCCATCTTTTGTTAACCCCGGTCCGCAGGCGATGGCATCGTAGCGATCGACATCGATCTCGCCGCTCAAACGCTCGATCGCCCCGGTTTCCGTTTCCCGACAGCCGATAATCAACGCTTCGGGAAGGCGATCGCTTAGCATCAACTTCAACGACTCCGGTACGGCGATCGACAGCATTCCCACACCGCTTGCTCTGGCACCCAACCCGGCTAAAATTGCCGCACCGGAGTAACGACGAGAACCGCAGACCAGTAGCAAATGTCCGCGATCGTACTTGTGGGTTCTCGAGGGGCGGGGCAGGGGTAAAGCCGCCCTAGCCATGTCTGGGGTGAGGCGTTGGAGGTGAGGGGATTTCCCCAATACCGCTTCGATCTCTTTGAGGGGCAGATCGAAATCGATTAATTCCACCTCGCCGAGATATTCCAGGGCGAGATCTTGCAAAAATGCTCGTTTCCACAAGCCCAGGCACAACGTCCGAGTGGCGCGAATTGCCGTTCCCAGGACTTTCCCGGTATCGGTGTGCAATCCCGAGGGCAAATCGATACTCACCACCCGAATCGAACTGCTGGCGATGCGATCGATGGTTTGGGCGATCTCCCCCTTGAGCGATCGGGTTAAGCCAAAGCCGAACAACCCATCCACAATTAAATCGCAGGAGAACAATTTATCGGGGCGATCGCTCAGTTCGATGCCCAAACTCTCGACATACTGGGCATGGTGTTGAGTCAGAGACTTACTTTTGGATAGGGGGCGGTATACCACCACGCCATAGCCTCGAAAGTGTAACTCCCGCGCTACCACCAGGGCATCGCCGCCATTATGTCCCGGGCCGACCAAAATACCGACCTGCATCGGGGACGGATACAGAGTGCAAATTCGACGAGCGATCGCCCCGGCAACTTTTTCCATCAGGGCCGCAACGGGCATTCCCGCCTCGAAGACCATTTCTTCGATCGCCTTCATTTGAGCGGCACTGACGACGATTCGATCGATTTTCTCGCGGCGATTGGGTTCAGATTTCATATTTAATGCGAACGAATAGAAATTCTGGGTGGGAACGGGGAATGGAGAATAGACAATTTTGAGTTGCTCGCGGATACCTTCTTCCCTTTCCGAACTCCGAATTCCGCGCTTGCGAATTCTCCCTAACGTCGTTCGACTTTAAACACCGCATCCGGCGCTTTCCCCGCAATGGCGGCTTCCCAACCCAAAGCCTGCAAAAATATCTCAGCATCGGGAGTCTCCACCACATCCACTCCCCATTCCCCCGGTTGCAAGGCTGTGGGAGATGGACTCGAGGCGGGGGTGGTTTTGCAACCGGCGAGTATCAGAATGTGAGGGAACGGGCGATCGGGTGACTTTTGCGTTTGCCGCTTTTCCCACAGTACCGTAGCGCACAGTTGGCCCACTTCTTCGGGAGAAATGCGATCGCTATCGAACCGAACCTCTACGATCCAATGAGGATGCTCGATAGCTTGACAAGCCACATTGTCGCGAGAACCCAGTCCCTCCTCAAACACCTCCGAAAACTGTTCGCGAGTGAGTTTGGGGACAATTTCTTCCTGAAGATCGAAATTGTGAGAGAGGAGCATTCGCCCGGTCAGTGATTCTGTCATGTTGCTGTGGCGATCGCGTCGCCCTAAATTACCTCAATGACACTACAGAAGAGGTTTGTACGCAATGTCAGCCAACCCCACTGCATTCATTAGCTCGATCCAATCCGCCCTCAGTTGAAGATTACCCGGATCGGCTCGCCGCAGATCGGCTAATGCCTTAACGGCATCGTACCAAAGGCTGGCTTCGGCGTACAGCACTACTTTTTCCCCCAGGCTGGCTTCTTCCAAGGTTTTGGCAAATTCTGGGGTCGCCTCGAACCGTTCGATTTCACCTCGTACCACATAAATCGAACTCGACTTGAATTCGAGAGAAACTTGCCAGCTATAAATTCGATCGACTTCCAGAGGCGGTACGTTGGCGTGGCGCGGTAGACTAATCCCGAAAGTGGCATCTCGTTCGGCCGTCAGATAACGCGTGTGATAGAGCGCCTCGCCATTTTCGCCAGAAAGAGTAAACTCGACGATCGCTCCAGGTATTTTGGGTATGTGAATAAAAAATGTGGGATATTCATCCAGGGTAAGACCGTAGTTTTTCCCTCCGACCTGGGGAACGAGGGCGGTGAAGGGGCACTCCAAGATCGTCGAGTCCATCTCGATTTCTACTTGACGCAGATTTGTCGAGCCGCGTGTGGTGCCGGAGTCTCCGGAAAACCGAGTTCCCGCGCCGATCAAACGTCCCGGCGCACCGCGATCGGGCGGGTTAAACTCGATGGGATAAGATGGTGCGTGCCAACCGATGACGATGAAAACAGAAAGAACGATCGACACCAATGCCAAGACAAATGCGTGTAGTTTGGTTTTCGCCATAACCGCCATAAAATATTTCCCGAGCGCTCGGTGCATTTGAATATACGCTGTTTTGGGGCGATAAGCCGGATCGATCGCGCTTTTGTAGCAATTGGCGATCGGGACTTAGGGCAGTGGTGTCAACTGTCTGTAATTGTAGGTTTGTCGCGCACCCCGGCTCTTGGGGGGAGACCCCCCGCGCACAAGAGGATCTCTGGCGATCGGTGTTTTCACATCGGCTTAAGACCTGATGTGCGAGCCTCAGAGCGTTAACCCTTGATATTCGACACGATTGCGCGTCTTTGACACCACTGGGGCTTGGGGAGAACCAGCGCTGGTTGACTGACAAAACTCACGGGGTGACGTATTGGTAGGTTTGTACCGTAAATTCTAGGCGATCTCTCAAAGTCAATCTCGCGCCTATTAGCCGATCGCCAAATACTGACTACCGAATATTTGTTTTATCGATCTCGGGACTGGTCTCCACCCCATAAAATTGAGTCGTTAATCCCGTCATATTTTCGAGGGTTTGTCGCACTTGAGAAGAGACGATCGAATTAATCGAAACTTCCGACTGAACGGCTAGGGCCGCAGCTACCCCGATGCCTTGTCCTTGATAAGTATTGACGGTATTAATTCGACCGACGGAAACGGCAATACCTTCGTATCCCGAAGCGCGTCCGACAATGGCTAAATTGTCAATGTTTTTGGCCAAAGCATTTTCAATGCCAAAGTTAAAAATCGGCATCGGCGGAACAGAAATTGAGAGTCCATTGACGCCACCTCGAAAATCAAATTCATAGGAAAAACTGCCGATCGAATTTTCGGGGGCGGTTCCACCTTGAACAATTTCTCGCCCGGTTAGAGTATCGACGACTTCGCTCACGTTAACACTTTGACGAACGTAAATTTCTGGAGGAACAAAAACTTCGATCGCATCGTTACCTAATTTTTCCTGTAACCAAAATTCCAACTCATTCATCGAATTTAACATCGATTCTGTGGGTCGAAAATTGTTTTGTTCGATTTGGAGAATTTCAGTGGTACTGAGCTTAAATAAGAAACCATTCCAAGACAAAGAACCATCTTCAAACGCGCAAATATTGGCTTTGTCGAAAAAGAGACTATTCATCGACGAAAAGGTGTAGGGAATATTGCGATCGAGATGATAGGCACCACCCAAAACGGCGCTCAGTACTAAATAGCCATCGAGATAGGGTTGATAGATAGGTTTATCGAAATTGGTCATGATAAATTTCGATCCTTCAACCCCATGAAATCTGAAAATCTGCTCCTCAATACGGGCAAGAAGTTGAGGATCGGATTGTAGGGATCGTTCTAAATATTTAATATCGTCGATGGTGAGACCCGAAATTACCGGAACGATCGATACTGATAGTGTTGAATCGGCTAAACTGGCATCTTGCGACTCAAAACCTTGCCAATAGGGTACACCGGCATCGATCGCCAATTGAGCATCTTGAGTCGCATCGATGTAGGCAGAAGCAAAAATCCGAAGTTGTCGCGCTTCAATATCGACATAGCGAATTTGTTTATCTTTCACTTTGGGAACCAGAGGAGCATCGGAAATGACTTCAACACCCGCTTCCACCAGCATTTCTCGAATTGCCCGATCGGTATTGTGCGCCCCTACGCAAGATTCCCAAACGTTCGCTTTTTGTAAAAATTGCAGCCAACATTGAGCGGTGGGTTGAATTTCCCAATAGGTTTTATCGAGATCGAGAAATGCCAATCCTCCTCTGGATACCAACCCACCAAATTGTTCCTTGGTTCTATTCGATCGCGCCAGGACGACTCTACCCGTTTCCCCCAGTTGCTTTTTGGCCCAAATTGCCGCACAAACTCCGGGCAATTCATCTCCATACACCAGTACGTCTACATTTTTCAACCGCCAAGATGCCATCGGATCTTCGATGGGTTCTTCAATAGATTCTTCAATGGGTTCTTCCCCTCGAACGGCTGCGGTTTGGGAACTCACTTCTACCTCAGAACGAACCTGACCTTCCAAACCCAAGTAGGGCAAAAAAAATCGCAGTGCAAGAAAGACAATGGGGAAAACCAGCAGTTTTTTGAGGCTCAGCAGCATGAAATGACGGATTTCCGGGCAAAGTTTACCAGTACAAGCCTAGGGTAGAATGGCTCTCGACTCAACCGATCGAG
>NZ_JADEXN010000428.1 GCF_015207075.1 Zarconia navalis LEGE 11467 | reverse complement strand
GTCTCGGTCCCACAGATGAGGTGAACCCCGACTACAAACACCCCACCCCCCAACAGCTTGCAGAAATTCTCACCCCAGCGGACTGGCAACTGATGCGGCGGTTGCCCGTATATCCGCAATATGAGAGTTGGTCTGGCGATGCTCTCCAAAATTCGATCGCATCTTGGAAGTATCACAACCGCCACAGCAATTAGGACATCATTGAGAACGAATAAACCAACGATCGCAAGTCGGAGTCGGGTCAGCTGTTATTGTTGTCAGAATAGAGCGGTTTTTGTTCGGGATGTCGGATTTTGACCTCTTAGAAATCTCGACGATCCGATTGAAACTATCCTTTTGAATACGCAACACACTAAAATTAATTTGTCAACGATCTGCGTCTTTTTTGACAAAAAAAATATTGAATTTTCCGGATATGAAACTTAGTCTCATGGAGAAAAGAATATCAAATCCGCATTAGTGATGCTTTTATAAGTCGGGGTTCAATACCGAGATAAAGCCAGCGGATTGCCTGAAATTATTGAGATTCCAGCATCAAATATTTGCGCCTTGGCGATCGAGCGATCGAATCTAATCGATCTTGCTTTTGGGTTTCGCTACGGACGCATTTCCATCAGACTCAAGTCTGCTCTTTTCGCGCATCCAAGCTAGATTTGATGACTAAATTAATCGAACTTTAGGTAATACTAATCAGTTCGATGGATTCTCATGCGATCGCCAAAAACGATCCAAAAAACATTGTTCGTTATGAATTTTATTAAGGAGTAATTAGATGAAACAGTGGTTGATGAAACGACCCACCAATTCCCGTACCACTCAAAGATTTTCTTCGGTTTTATCGATGGGTCTTGCCGTTCTCGGACTGCTATCGGGACAGCCAGTAAAAGCATTAGACTTTACCCTCCCCGAAGATGCCAATGTCGTTGCCAAATGGAACCAGGCGACCCTAGAGGCGATCGGCGATGCACAACTTTACCCGACTTCTGCCTCTCGCGTCCTGGCGATCGTCCATGACAGCATCTTCGAAGCTTGGGCCGCATACGATCCTGTCGCCATCGGCCCTCAGTTGGGCGACGAACTGCAAGTTTCCGGCGATCGAATTACCCAAGAGAACAAACGCGAAGCCGTCAGTTATGCTGCTTACCATGCTTTGGTAGAGCTGTTCCCCTCCCAGGTGGGTCTCTTTAACGATCTAATGAACGATCTGGGGTACGATGCGGGCTTCACAACCACAGACCGCCTTACCGAAGCGGGAATCGGTCGACTCAGCGCCCGCAGCGTTCTGGATTTCCGACACGACGATGGTGCCAACTACATCAACGGCTACGAAGATATCACGGGATATCAACCCATCAATACCGACGATCGCATTGTCGATCCCAACTTGTGGCAGGCGTTGAAAGTTGACAACGGTCAAACCGAGCAAGCGTTTATTACGCCGCAATGGGGCAATGTCACCCCCTTTGCCCTCGCCTCGGGAGATGAGTTCTTACCGCCGCCGCCGCCAGCTTTTGGCAGTCCGGAGTATCTGAACAACACCCTGGAAGTTATCGAATACAATGCCGCACTCGACGATCGTGGCAAAGTCCTCGCGGAATACTGGGCAGATGGGCCCGGAACCGTTCAGCCGGCGGGACATTGGCATTTATTCGCTCAATACGTTTCCGATCGCGACGGACATACGCTTGATGACGATGCCAAAATGTTCTTTATCCTCGGGAACGCGACGCTGGATGCTGGCATCTCCGCTTGGTATGCCAAAGTTTACTACAACTACGTCCGTCCGATTACAGCGATTCGATATCTTGCCGAAAACGAAATGCTACCGGAAGCTCACCCCTACGTGCGAACGAATCCTCAAACGGAAGAGTTGGAAATTTTCTCTTGGGCGGGTCCCGATCGCGGCCAGGAGTGGGTGACGGGTTCGGAATGGATGCCCTACCAAAAAATCTCCTTCGTCTCTCCAGCCTTTGCGGAATACGTTTCCGGACACAGTACCTTTAGTACGGCAGCCGCTGAAGTACTCAAACGCTATACCGGAAGCGATAATTTCGGTGCTCGGCATACCCAAGCGCCGTATACTTCAACCTACGAAAGCAGCACGCCCGAACAGCCGGTGATGTTGTCTTGGCCGACCTTCACCGATGCGGCAAATGAGTCTGGGATTTCTCGACTCTACGGCGGAATTCATTTCCAGCCGGGAGACTTGAACGGTCGAACCATGGGGCGCTTGGTGGGCGATCGGGTTTGGGAGCGATCGCAATATTATATTGACGGCGGTTCTTGAGATTTGCGTCGTGGATTGACTTTGCTTGACTGACAACAGCCGCTGGCTGAATTGCCGAAACGATTTCTGGAACGGGGGTTTAGCCTCTAAGCCCGAAGCCGGTTCTAGCTAAGTGTTTCCGGGGGAAAACAGAGTTGACAATGGTGAACAACTCAAACGCCTACCATATTGCTTCTTCCCCCGACAAAAACAAGCGGCGATCGAGAAACGACCTCTGAGAGGGATAGGATTCTGGAAGTTTGTCAGTCAACCCGGTTTTTGACTCTTTTATTTAAAAGCTGTTAGCGCAGCCTGGACGAAAAACGCATACGCTAACAGCTTTTTTACGAACGTTCGTTTGAGGAACTCTTGCGCTTGAGAACCCAGACGATCGTCACAATTAACATAATAACGAGCGTAATTTTTCCAACGGGTGCGAGATACTCAGCGACGCGCTCGTAATTGTTTCCCAAGAGATAGCCGGCATAGGTGAGCAGGGACACCCACATCGCAGTGCCGATGGTCGAAGTAACCACGAATGCCGGTAGGTTCATGCGACTAATTCCAGCCGGAACGGAAATCCACGTCCGCACCCCCGGTATCATACGGCACAGTCCCGTCGCCCAGCCACCTTGGCGATCGAACCATTGCTTGGCATCGCGAACGTCTTGGCTGGAGAGAGATATCCACCGGCCGTAGCGATCGGCGAGTACTTCAATTCGCTTCTGACCCAAATATAAGCCGACATAGTACCAAAAGAGGGCCCCGAGAAACGAGCCGATCGTGCCGGCGATCGCGGCTGGAATCAGATCGAGTTCGCCTTTAGTGGCGGCAAACCCAGCTAAAGGCATAATAATTTCTGAGGGAATTGGGGGAAATAAGTTTTCGAGGAACATCAACATAGCGATTCCCCAATAGCCTAAAGCACTAATCGTATCGATAACCCATTCAAGCATTCAATTCAGTAAAAAAAGAACAATTCAAAAAATAACTAGAAATACTAACCACTAGACTCGATCGAGCGCCAAGATTCACAGCTCGAAAATGGGTTATTTTTGACTCATCTTCAATCTTGCGGGTTGAGACCATCCCAAAGCGATCGACTTACAAATGCTCCCATCTAGTTCCTAAATGCCGATAATTTTTTCGATCGTTTGCAATGTACCCAAGCACGACTCGCTCAAAATTTGCAAGTATTGCATTTGGAGTGCGTACTAAAGCGTTAGTAGATCCCGATCGCAATCTACCACACTTAATTCTGTGCCTCTATCTGTCTGTAGAAAGAGAAAAGACTCAAAGAAATCATTTGTTGAGAAAGGAATTACACGAATCGAATTAGAGTTGAGCCTCGTCAACTATTTCCCGACGAGACATTTTTCCCGATCGATCTGGATTGGGAGATAATCGATCGGGCGAGGCAGACACCGCCCCCCACTGATTCGTTAATTGATTCAACAGCACATCCTGGGCATCGCGAAATCCCTGCATATTGACCCCGCCATTCATAATCGCGATCCAAATCGTACCGTTCTCCTGGGTGGGAATCCCCCCGGCGATCGTACTGACGCGATTTAAACTTCCGGATTTCACCACCGATAAAGCAGGAAGCGATCGCACCTCCAGAATTCCCTCATCTTTGCCCACCACCGCCACCACATCGGCAACGGTTAAATTCAACGGTTCGAGGTATTCCTGCAAAGCCAGAAATAACGCGACTGCCGCACGGGGAGACATTTGATTATCCTCTTCCAATCCCGAACCGTTAATCAGTTGAATCTCACCCGGTGGCACTCCCGTGGCTTCGATCGCTTTTTGCACCACCACATCCGCCCCCCCCACGGCATCGGCAAGGGTTTGAGCCACCATATTGTTGCTGTAGCGGTTCATCAGCTTGAGCTGTTCGGCCAGGGGAAGGGAATAATGACGTAGTACAGGTGTAACGTTCGCAGGTGGCGAGGCGGCTACCCGGACGTTTCCCTCGATTTCCACTTGGGGACGGGGCATTCCCGGCGGCAGGGTTTGATACTGGGCTTCGGCATCAGAAGACCAGGTATTGCCGTTGATGCCTTCTGCGAAGAGTTCCCCAGACAACTGGGAATCCACCTCGAAATTCATATAAAACCCATTGTGGACGATCAGATCTCCAGTGACTCGCTCGATTCCCAACTCCCCCAGAAAATTGCCCACAGCGATCGCTTCTTCCCAAACAAACAGGGGATCGCTTTCTCCAGTAACCACTAAATCTCCATTGAGTACCCCATTCTCGATCGAACCCGTCGTCCCCAATTCCGTGACAAATTCGCGATCGGGTCCGAAGGTTTTTAGCGCCGCCAATGCCGTTGCCACCTTCGTCACGGAAGCCGCCGGAAAGCGAACTGTACCTTGATGGTTGGCGAGTAAAGTATCCTCCGTTTGCATCCAAACCCCTTGCTCGGCGTTTCCAAACCCCTGGGCATTAAGGCGGGCGAGGTACTGCTCCACGAGTTCCTGGGTTGCCGTGTCGGGATTCTCCGGTGGGACGGTTAGTAGAGCTTCTGGAGAACTTTCTGGGGCGGTTGAGCCGACTTGGGTTGTGGAATTGTCTTCTTCCACCCATGGCGCAGTGGAATCGGAGGGGGGGAGGTTCGAGGTGGCTTGAGAAACAGGTGGTTCGTTGGGGGAACATCCCACAAAAAATGCTCCGAGAATCCCCATCAACACCAGCCTGGGTAAATGCATTCGTATCAATTCGATGCTTCCTCCAATTCCCGCTCGATGGGTGATTCTTCGCGGGCTTTGTAAAACGTTTCTAGACTATCGCGATCGCCCACGTAACGCCAGTGCCAAGGCTCGT
>NZ_JADEXN010000427.1 GCF_015207075.1 Zarconia navalis LEGE 11467 | reverse complement strand
GCGAATTTTATAAAGACGGGCAGTATACCTACGATGGCAGCGCCCATTCTCCGGCGGAATTAATCGATTATCTGGCCGATTTGGTCGATGGTTTCCCGATCGTTTCGATCGAAGATGGACTCCACGAAGAAGATTGGGATAGCTGGAAACTGCTCACCGAAAAGCTGGGAAGCCGCACCCAACTCGTCGGCGATGACTTGTTCGTTACCAATGCCACCCGATTGAAGAAAGGGATCGATATGGGGGTCTCCAACTCGATTTTGATTAAAGTCAATCAAATTGGCACGCTAACGGAAACTCTAGAAACCATCGATTTGGCAACCCGCAGCAGCTATCGATCGGTCATCAGCCATCGATCGGGGGAAACCGAAGATACGACGATCGCCGATTTAGCCGTGGCAACCCGCGCCGGTCAAATCAAAACCGGTTCTCTGTGCCGCAGCGAACGGGTGGCGAAGTACAATCGCCTGTTGCGGATTGAAGACGAATTGGGCGATCGGGCCGTTTATGCCGGGACCATTGGTATGGGGCCGGTTGTGAGTTAAGGAATGACAAACCCACCCCCGACCCCTCCCGAGAGGGAAGTGAAAGGGGAATTGGTTGGCTTGTGGAATCGGACACCCGATCGAATCCTCCCTCCTCAGAGGAATTCCGTGCCTCTCTAATCCCTGCGTCTCCAATTCCCCTAAGCGCGAGGGGTTAGGGGTGGGTTCGGATTCCTCGATTCACTCACCCAATTCTCCCGTTTCCCCCGAAGCCCTCCACAAGCGATATTCTGAAAAGGAAATATCTGTAAAATTCTGTCTGTTCGTGACTCAACCGAAAACGAACGGTAACGGTACTATGACGATGACGCAAACCCCCCTTCTGACTCCCCCAACTCCCGATCGATCTATTGCCTATTCCGGCATGACTTGGGAACAGTTCGAGCTGGTTCGGGCGGGTTTTGCTAACTCTGCTGGTATTCGGCTGGCTTACTATAACAGCACCATTGAAATTCTTATGCCGGGACGGGACCATGAAGTTTTTAGTCGGCTCATCGGCTTTTTAATTGGGTTATTTTGTCTGGAGAACGATATCGAATTTGAACCCACGGGTTCGATGACTCAAGAGAAAGAAGGAGTGGTTTCGGCTCAGGCAGATGAATCCTACTGTTTCGGGACATCTAAACCCATTCCCGACCTGGTTATCGAAGTGGTATTCACCAGTGGCGGCCCAAACAAGCTCCAGCGATATCAAGCATTAGGCGTGCCGGAAGTGTGGTTTTGGCAAGACGGTCTCTTCAGTCTGTATCACCTGCGAGAGGAGGGTTACGATCGCATTTCCCGCAGCGAAATTCCCGAACTTGCCGCCGCCCTGGATATCGACTTGCTCGCTCGTTGCGTGTTGATGGCTCAGACTTCTCGATTGGAGGCCGCCCGCGAGTTTCGTCAGGGATTTCGATCGACCTTACCCTAAGTGCTATCTGATAGTAAGAGACCATTTATAAAGTGAATATTAAGAACGCTTCACCTCACAAAGCGCGAGTTTTCGTGAGGTACATTCCGTAAGCACTCAGGTATTGGGGACGAACCCAAACCATGTAAGGGCGGGTTTAGCAATATTTGGGAAAACTTGCGGAAAATTTCAAGTCAAAACCCGCCCCGACCGATTGTTACTCTATAGTGGTTCTCGCGCTTTGTCAGTACACATCGAGGGCGGGTTTTGATTGCCAAATCTTAGTGATGGCATAGTTTTTAGCTAAACCCGCCCCTACATTTTTTATCCCTCATGACAATAAGAAACGTTATAAAGGCTTAAAAATCCCACTCTTCAAATAAGTCAGCCACCGCCATCGAAAACCCCGGAATGATGTCTTCTCCATCTAAGCTGTCTTGAGGACGAAGAAAGCGATCGGGTTCGGGGGAATGGTAGACTAAAACGTATTTTTCATCGGGATGAACGACCCAAGCTAAACGAGTGTCATTCTCAAAATATTCGACAATTTTTTCGTGGAGTTCTTCAACGGTATTGTTGGGTGAAAGAATTTCCACGGCTAAATCGGGAGAACCGGGAAAGAAACCCCGTGGCGGACGCTTTAAACCCTGGAGTCGTTCTCTGGCGACAAAGGAAACATCGGGCGATCGCTTATTGCCATTTTTCAGAGTAAATGCCGTACTCGAATCGCAGACAATTCCCAGTTTATGCTCTCGAACGTAAATCGCCAGTACGCCTCCGAGGAACGAACCCATTCCTCCATGTTCCATCCCGGAATTGCCCGTATCCACCAGTTCTCCATTCACCAATTCATAGCGATGTCCGTCTTCGGACAATGCCATCAATTCTTCATCCGTCCAAGTCTTTTTCTCGGTGGAGATAATCATTTTTCAAGTCTTCCGATATATAGAATTTAAGCATTTAGCTATCAGCTTTTGGAAACCCAAAAGAGAAACAACAGGAAATTTTTAATTTTTAATTCTCTTCCACTGCTCCCAGTACCTTTAGCGTCGCTTTCTGCGCTTCTGTCAAACCTGTAACTTCGGTAATATTCATATCTTCATAGGGTCGCGGCGATCTTAGGGTTTTGATGCACTTTCTCGTTTCGATATCCCAAAGTTTAATGGTTTCGTCTCTACTACCACTAGCAAGGGTCTGACTATCAGGACTGAATGCTACAGAATTTACCCAATTCTCATGTCCGAGAAACTGATGAAGACGTTTACCGGTATGAACATCCCACAGGCAAACGGTTTGGTCTTCACCGCCACTGGCAAGAATTAGACCATTGGGACTGAAAGCTATAGACCTCACCCATTGGCTTTCTTCCTGAAACTGTTGGATACATTCACCGGTGCGAACATTCCACAGGCAAATAGTTTTGTCGATGCTACCACTAGCTAAACTTTCACCGTCGGGACTGAAGGCAACCGACCTGGTCCTATTGGTATGTCCCTGAAGCTGATGGAGACATTGACCAGTGCGAATCTCCCATACACAAATGATTCCACTGCCACTAGCTAAACTGTGACCATCGGGACTAAAAGTCACTGACCTTACGATGTTACTACCTTGAAACTGCTGGAGGCATTCACCCGTGGCAACATCCCACAAACGAATGGTTCGATCGTCGCTGCCACTGGCAAGGATTCGACCATCAGGACTAAAGGTTACAGAAAATACCAGATGTGTATGCTCCTGAAACTGATGAATACATTCACCGGTGGTAACATCCCACACGCGAATAGTTGTATCGTCACTACCACTAGCCATGATTCGATCATCACGACCATTAGGACTGAAGGCAACCGACCACACTGGGTTTGTATGTCCATGAAACTGATGAATACATTCACCGGTGTCAACATCCCACAAGCGAATGCTTCGATCGTCACTGCCACTAGCTAAACTGCGACCGTCAGAACTGAAAGCGACTGACCATACTTGGTTTATATATCCATGAAACTGATGGAGACATTCACCGGTGTCAACATCCCACAAGCGGATAGTTCGATCGTCGCTACCACTAGCCAAACTGCGACCGTCGGGACTGAAGGTTACAGAAAATACCTTGTTTGTATGTCCATGAAACTGATGGAGACATTCACCGGTGTCAACATCCCACAAGCGAATGCTTCGATCGTCACTGCCACTAGCTAAACTGCGACCGTCAGAACTGAAAGCGACTGACCATACTTGGTTTATATGTCCATGAAACTGATGGAGACATTCACCCGTGGTAACATCCCACAAGCGGATAGTTCGATCGTCGCTACCACTAGCCAAACTGCGACCGTCGGGACTGAAGACCACAGACCGCACCCAGTTTATATGTCCATGAAACTGCTGGAAGCATTCACCCGTGGTAACATCCCACAAGCGGATAGTTCGATCGTCACTGCCACTAGCTAAACTGCGACCGTCGGAACTGAAAGTTACAGAAAATACCTTATTTGTATGTCCATGAAACTGATGGAGACATTCACCCGTGGTAACATCCCACAAGCGAATGCTTCGATCGTCACTGCCACTAGCTAAACTGCGACCGTCGGGACTGAAGACCACAGACCGCACCCAGTTTATATGTCCCTGGAACTGCTGGAAGCATTCACCCGTGGCAACATCCCACAAGCAGATGGTTCGATCGTCGCTACCACTAGCCAAACTGCGACCGTCGGGACTAAAGGTTACAGATCTTACCCAATCTCCATGTCCCTGTAAGGTTTTGACGCATTGACCGTCGGCAATTCGCCACAGTCGTACCTCGAATTTTGAATCGCCAGTTGCCAAAAGCGTGCCATCGGGACTAAAAGCTACCGAGAGAATACCGCCGAAGGTTTCTGTAAACATTGATTTCGACAAATCCGCACCCGCAAAATTCAGATCGTGCAAATTCCTACCCTGTAGATAAGCCTGCCAAACCGCCAACCCCGAAAAGTCATATCCCGTGACATCCACCTGTAAATAACACAGCAGATTCAAAATATTCCCCGCCGCGTATCCCGGTAGCAAATCCCGTTCCCGCAAATCCGCCAACAACCCCGGCAACCTTGCCGCCAGATTCGGTATCCGTTCCGCCAGGGGTTTGAGAAGCAGCCGAGTTTGGGTATCGCGGACGTAATCCTTCGCCGTCGCCTTCATCAGCGCATGACTGTTGAATAATCCCAATTCCCCCGTCTCGATTTCCCCTGCCACCGACTCGATGAGACGATCGCTCAGATACTCCATTACCACAGATGGCACGATATCCTCCCGCAGTTGGGCCACCGTCACCGGTTCGCGGTTAATTGCCAGCCAGTACAAAATCCCCTGCGCCAACGCCGAAGAGCGATCGAACTGCTCTTGTAACAGCTTGCTAATTCCTCCAAAAATGGCCGCACCTTGAGCCAAAAATTCCGCTACATTGCCCCCAAACAATTCTTTGATGGAAGTGGCGATAATATTCAGCGCCAGGGGATTGCCGCTATAGAGTTCGATGAACCGAGTCAGTTCCGCCTCCGTCCCCGATAATCCCTTTGCCGTCAGGATATCCCCCGCTTCCCCGTGTAATCCCGCCAAGGTTAACGTCCGCACCGGCAGAGTCTCCCCTTCCATCACCGCAACTTCGGCAGGTTTCTCCCGACTCGTCACC
>NZ_JADEXN010000426.1 GCF_015207075.1 Zarconia navalis LEGE 11467 | reverse complement strand
CCCGAACCAGCACCCCGTCCCACCGTATCCGATTCGCTCTCTCGAACCCGCCCCCCGCTCTCTCCACCTCCGGCCCTAGCAGAACCCTCGAGCGTTATTCTGGTGGTGGACGACTCGCAGAATTTACGCTATTCCCTGCGATCAACCCTCGAAAAACAAGGTTATCGGATTCTCGAAGCTCAAGACGGTCGAGAAGCCCTCGAGCAACTCCAACGCCATCGAGAAATCGAACTGGTGCTTTGCGATGTGGAAATGCCCCGCATGAACGGTTTAGAATTCTTGAACCACTGCCGCCACGATCCCGAACTTTCCCATCGCCCAGTCGTCGTTTTGACATCCCATACCAGCGATAAATACCGTCAAATTGCCACCGAACTGGGTGCGAGCGCCTACCTAACCAAGCCCTACACCGAGTCCGAATTGCTCTCGACGGTTTCTCAGGTGGTTTGTGACGGTCAAGGCGTTCTCCTCGATGCTTAATCGGGTGAATCAATAATTGACAACAGACCGCGAACAACGGACAATTGCGATCCGCTATTCGACCGATCTTGGCGTCTCGAGATCCCCTCTGTTGGCTAACTTTTTCGAGTATGGCACGACGCGCTCGCCTACTGACGAATTGACTCCAACCGAACCCGGAGCAGACCCGAGCTTTTTATTCCCCTACCCGCGCGCAGCGCTATGGTTATATCGTTATGTCCATTATTTCTCTCAAAGCCTGGTATCTCCGGCAATACGAACCCCTCCGAGAGCTGGAAAAGCGTCCTCACGATTTGCGTTTGAGCAAAAATAGCCTGTTAAAATCCGGTCTGAGAGCGGATTTCTTAGAAGAAAGCGAAACCATCAGAAATTCCGAATGGTTCCGGCGCTACCTCGATGGGGAAGTCGTCGAGTTTTACGTTGAGGGGAGTGGAGGATACGCGATTTCCAATATCGACCTGAGTTCTCACGAAATTTACTTTACCAAGCAAGAAGTGATGGCTCACCTCGAACCGACCCTCTTCTTTTGCTACCAGACCGAGTACGGCCCATCGGGAGAAGCTTTGAGAACCCAACTGACAGAATTCATCAAAGCCCTAAACGCCCGCTCTCGCATTCCCCTAACCCTAGAAGAATCCCAGCGTTCTCGGGAGGCTCCCCTACGGCTCAACAGCCGCATCTTGCGCAAAATCCGCAAAAGTCTCATTTTCATTGCCGACACTACCCCGATCGCTCAAATTCCGGGGGAAACCCCACAACTTCTGCCCAGTCCAAATGTTTGTGTTGAAATTGGCTATGCAATGCAAAGCAAGCGAACGGAGCAAATTCTGTTGACCCAAATGAAGCGGAACGATCTCTTAGGGCAGCTTCCTTTCGATTTGCCAACCTATCAACAGTTAGAGTTTCAAAATGCGGAGGAACTGGGTCGATCGTTGCCCACCACCATCGAAACCATGTTACAGCGATTCAGTCTGTTATCCTAGGTTGGGGAAGTATTTTAGTGCGGGGACAACCCCAAGTTTGTTCGCCTCGCCCAGCTCGCAGATGAGATTGAGGAGTTTAATAGTACCCTATGCCCAAACCGAGTGAATACGCCGTCCACCTGATGCTGACCGGAGGACATCGAGAAGCGATCAAGTTTCGCACCCTCGAAGACTTCCAAACTTGGTACACCAGTAAACTTCAGCCGCAAGCTGACTCGACGAAGTTTTTGAACGTTCCCATCAAAAATATTCAAGGTGAATATATGGTCGTTCGTCCTTCGAGTATTCTCGCTATCCGAGTCGAACCGATTTATTCCTCTAGCGTCGATCGTTTCTAAATCCTTTCTTTCTACATCCGAGCTAGTTTTTTCCACAAAATCGCGCGAATATCGAGCTAGCTTAATATTTGTGGTAGTCTAGAAGGATCTTTAAAATTAGATGCACCTCGCGATCGCGCTAAAGTTTTTCAAACTATCTTTAAATTAGACACGAGCAAAATAGTGGATGGGAGTCGCGGTGCTCGAAAAGCTGGATTTGTTTTCACCTCTCGATTGAGAAAGTCATCGTCGCTGTGCCAATGATGAGTTGGGGCGCTTGCGAGTTGCCCGTCACTCTTCTAGCTTATGAATTCAACCTTTGATATTACTCTCCTAATAGCCCTGACTATCGTTGCCGGGATTGGTGCTCAAGTACTCGCGGATTATCTCAAGGTTCCGGGAATCGTTTTCCTATTATTATTTGGAATCGGACTTGGAGCTGACGGTCTGGATTTACTCCATCCAAGCCTCCTTGGAGAGGGTCTAGAAGTGATTGTCTCCCTGTCAGTTGCCTTGATTTTGTTTGAAGGGGGACTCACCTTAGAACTGCGAGATCTCGATCGAGTATCGGGAAGTTTGCGGAACTTGGTGACCGTCGGAACCTTGATTACCTTGCTCGGTGGCGGGATGGCCGCCCACTGGCTGGGGGAGTTTCCCTGGTCGATCGCCTTTCTCTATGCCTCCCTGGTGGTGGTGACCGGGCCAACCGTGATTACCCCCCTACTCAAATACGTTCAGGTCGATCGTCAAGTCGCCACCCTCCTCGAAGGCGAAGGTGTTCTCATCGACCCCGTGGGAGCGATTCTGGCGGTGCTGGTTCTCGATATTATCCTCAATGGCGATGCCGACCCCTGGAGAGTGATGTTGGGCTTGACCCTGCGCTTGGGAATTGGGGCGGCCATCGGTGCGGGTGGTGGCTGGTTGCTCGGCACATTTTTGCGACGAGCGAATTTTCTCTCGGAAGACCTGAAGAATTTAGTGGTTTTGGCGGGATTGCTAGGCTTGTACGTCCTCGCACAGGCGATTCGCAGCGAATCGGGATTGATGGCGGCGGTGGTTTCGGGTATCGTCTTGGGAAGTTTGGCGCTACCCGAAGAGCGACTGTTGCGCCGATTTAAAAGTCAACTGACTGTCCTCGCCGTATCGGTTTTGTTTATCTTGCTCGCGGCCGACCTTTCGATCGCCAGTCTGGTGGCTTTGGGTTGGGGAAGCGTATTGGCCGTTTTGGTTTTAATGACGATCGTCCGACCGATTAATGTGGGGATCTGTACCTGGAACAGCAATCTTAACTGGCGGCAAAAACTGTTTATGGGCTGGATTTCCCCTCGGGGGATCGTGTCTGCGTCGGTGGCTTCCTTGTTCTCGATTTTGCTCACCGAACGAGGGATTAACGGGGGAGACTCCATTAAAGCATTGGTCTTTTTAACCATTATCGTCACGGTTGTTTTACAAGGATTGACAGCGAAATCGATCGTCGGGTGGTTGGGGATTAATGCGACGACAGCAACGGGAGCGTTAATCGTCGGTTCCCATCCTCTCAGCCGCTTGATTGCCCGGTTATTTCAAGAGCGCGGAGAACTCGTGGCGATCGTCGATACCGATCCCGAGGCCTGCGAAAAAGCGGAAGCCGAAGGTCTCAAAGTTTATCGCAGCAGCGCTTTAGATACGAGCGTGCTCGAAGAAGCCGGGCTTGCCTCCATGGGAACCTTCGTCACCATGACGAGTAATGGCGAGGTCAATCTGGTGTTGGCACAACGGGCGATGGAAGAATTCAAGCCCCCTCGAACCCTGGCAATATTTCCTCGCGATCCCCAGAAAACCGCCGCGACAAATAAGGCTCAGGTGCAGCAAGCTTTGATTCCCGAAGTGCCGCTGAAAATTTGGAACAAGCACCTTGAAGAAGGGGAAGTGAAGCTTGGGGAGACGGTGTTGCGAACGGCTGGGTTTGCATTTCAGCAAGCTCATCTCCAGGCATTGATTCGATCGGAAGATTTGATACCCTTGTTGCTAGAGCGAGATCGGCAGCTACAGATCGTTCCGGCCTCTAAGACTTGGCAACCCGGCGATCGATTGATTTATTTGCTCTACGCACCCAAACCCAAACTCCTCAAGCGCTTATCTGGAGCAAATACATCGAGTTTGACCCTCGAAAAATTACCAGAAGTGGAAGAAGTGGCAGTCCCGGCTTCGGTGTTGAATACACCCTTGGAAGGCGTGCAGGCTGAGAGCTGAAATTAAGTCCAGGACAGGACGATCGGTTCGAGTTCAAAAGAAAAGATTTGAGTCTGGAAAATCGGCTCGAACGATCTATACCAGTTCGCGCCCTTTATCGTTACAAGTTAAATAGGGCTTGCTGAATATTTCTGGGGAATGGGGAACGGAAAATGCCGTCCGGGATGAAAGTGTGAATACACGGCGCGCGTCGGGCGATATCTACGACAGACCAATACGCATCACGCTCGCGTTCAAAGCGACAACATAACCCCCTAACTTGCTCGACGATCGAGCAAGTTAGGGGGGATTGGTAGAATTTAAATGAAGATTGCTATCCCTCAAGAGATGCGATGGTCTTAATCGATCGGTCGATACAGGTACACTGACACTCTGGCACGGTTGTATCCGATCGAAGGCACTAGACCGGAAATTTGAGAGGATATTTGCCTGCATTTAATTAAAAAACAAACAAAAGGTGCGATTCGAGTCGTATCGCTGTGACACCCGAAGCGATGGAGTTCTACGACAACTCGACTCGCAAAAATCCTTTTTGTAGATCGTCGAACACCCGTTGAAGTTGACCGATTTCCTCTGGGTTGAGTCGATCGGCAGAGCGCATCAGTTGCCAAAGCGACTCTTGCTCGGTACGCGTAATTCGACTCGTTGTCTGGATCTGTGACATAATCTGTCCGATTGAAAGTTGAGGCAAAGTGTATGTCTGAGTCTTCATAAATTAATCCGGTGATAAATCCTAAGAAACAGGTTGAGAAAATCGAACGAGCTTCAAACCGCTTTTGCTCTTCGGTTCCCGAGTTGACGAGATTGCACCTCGCACAACACTGAATGAGATTTGTAGATTTAATAACAAAGTATCAAGATATTATGAAGATTCTGTGAAAAAACTGGAGATTTACGGACTTTGCGATCGAAAAAACGATCGCAGCTCACCGCCGCAATTAGGCAAATAATGGCAAACCCTTACCGAATCTCGTCCGTAAACCCGGTTTTGAGAATCTATCGATCGAGGCGATACTGCCAAGAACCTGTCAAGATCGATACATCTTCGCTATAAACTATTCATATAGAAACGCGAACCCAGTCGATCGAGCCTTCCATGAGCAGTACCATCAC